>JAJPYV010000088.1 GCA_021204735.1 Prevotella sp. | reverse complement strand
CCTCATACTATCCTCCAAGCAACCACCCAAGCCAATTTCCGAGCAAGAAACGCAAGCAAAAAATGCAAGCAAGGAGCCAAGCAATATCGAATTTTTAATTTTTAATTTTTAATTTTTAATTCTCTTCTCGTATGAACAGTATTCTTAATAAAATTGTATCTCAAATAGTTGTGGCTCACGAATCTGATCCCGATCCCGTGCAAAATATCGCAACCGACCAATATGGCGTCCAATACGGTAAGTACAACGGCGTACTGGCATTGGTGAAATGTATCAATGAAGGATTAACCGAATATACCGTCATTTCTGGCACTGCTGTTATCTATAAAAGTGCTTTTTGGGGAATGAGTTATTTAAAAAGGATAATATTGCCTGACACTGTGGAAATTATAGAGCAAGATGCTTTTTTGGGCTGCTCCTATTTGAAAAATATAAAAATGTCTGCTAATTTAAAAACTATTGGCGAGGATGCTTTTAGTGATTGCCGGTCTTTGAAACGCATTGTATTGCCAGAAACGTTAACGACAATCATCGGTAATCCTTTCAAAATGTGCAACATCAACATAATCAACAAGTCGCCTGATTTCAAAGTGGATGGCAAACTCCTTATTCATGGCACTAAGGTAATCTGTCAACTGAAACAGCCTACGTCAATTAAAGTGCCTCTCTATATAAAAGAAATTGGCGAGAGTGCTTGTAAGAATAACTTTCGCCTGAAAAAACTCGTCCTGCCAGAAGGCCTTACCGTAATCGGCAAGCAAGCCTTCCTGGAATGTCATGCCTTGAGAGATATAAATATGCCCGACACGGTTACTACTATCGATGATGAAGCCTTCGCTGGCTGCAATTTCTGGAGATTTACCTTCCCCAAAAGTCTTACTCACATCGGCTACGATGCTCTTTGGGGCTTTGCTTTACTCTCCGTGGTAATCCCCTCCAACCTCCATATCGTCAATGCCGATACCCTCCCTGAAGAAACCATCCACAACATTGACGACATTATCATCTCTTGTTCCCCCGACAAATCCAAGAACAATGGCATCCGCCGCCGCTTCCGCAACCTCCTCGGTGACTACCTCTATTCCAAAGTCAAACTAATCAATTCCATTAGATAATATGGTACAATCATTTTTTCTTTTCGCATCCTTCATTTTGCATTCTTCTTTTTGCTTCATCTTTGTGTATCCTTCATTTCGCATTCTTCTATTTGCTTCATCCAATGTAGGGACATTGATTTATCATGTCCGCTCGTTCTGAAAGAACGACACTCAAGCAAAAATGCATTTTTAATTTTTAATTTTTAATTTTTAATTTTTAATGATCTCTTCTTACAACACCCCCGAACTCCTTAAATATGAGTATCAAAAGGATATAGAAATAATTTTACGTGAACAAAACGTAGTATTTGATAAAGTTGCTGACTATTACGAAGGCGAGGTCTTGGCCCGCTGTAAAGACCCTAACATAAAGGAATTCAAGGTTAAGGAAGGTACTGTGAAGATAGCAAAAGATGCGTTTATAGGGTGCGACAACCTCGAAATCGTTTATATCCCAAACTCTGTAAAAGGAATTGGCGTGGATGCTTTCTACCAATGTAAAAACCTCAAACGGGTGATATTTGAAAAAGGTGATATGTACAGTGAAGGGCATGAGGGAATTATTTCAATTGATGCCGGAGCATTTTCCGAATGTCCAAATCTCCATTCGATTAACCTCCCGGATGGATTAATAAGAATTGGTAAGAATGTTTTTGCAGAATGTACCAGCCTAAAAAAACTTACCTTGCCAGAATCTTTGAATGAAATAGGTGTCAATCCTTTCCGTGGTTGCAATATTAACATAAAAAGCAAATCAACACATTTTAAGGTTTACAGAAACCTCCTAACTGACTGTATTTCATTAATAGCTTCCCTGAAAGATGATGAAATCGTGAAAATTCCTGATTATGTACAGGGTATTAACGTTTCTGCTTTTCAAGATCGCAAAAATCTTAAAATTGTAATCCTTCCGAAATATCTATTAGAAATCGCTGAATGCGCATTCTATCGTTGCTCTAATCTTCGATATGTTTACACAAATGGTGTTGTAAGTTGCATCGCTCAATATGCTTTTTGTGATAGCGGCTTGATTTCCTTTACTTTCCCTAAAAAACTGGAAGAAATAGATGACTTCGCTTTCAGCAACTGCAAACATCTTACCACCGTCATTAAACGTGGCGAATGTAAAATCGTTTCCTCCGACGACCAAGACAACCCCTCCGACGACGAATATACTCCATACAACGACGAATATACTCCCAAAGTCACTTTAATAAGTCCCTCCGCCTTTGAAAACAGTCCAAATGTCAAATTCACCCGCCTCCTCCGCATTCACCCATCCCCCTAATCCTCCCTCTTCATTTTTCATTTTTAATTTTTAATTTTTCATTTTTCATTCTTCACTCTTAATTCCCAAGAGCAACCGAAGTTAAGCAATATCGAATTTTTAATTTTTAATTTTTAATTTTTCATTCTATGAAGCAGCCCCAGAATCTTGTAATCAAATCCGGTGCTTTCGAGGGACGAAGCGATTTGCGTTCCATCGTCCTTCCCGACACCGTCACCGTAATCGAGTCTCGTGCCTTTTACTGCTGCCGCAACTTGCAGATTGTAAAACTTCCCAAAAACCTCAAATCTATTGGTGATTTTGCTTTCGCTTATTGTACAAATATCAAAAAACTGCAACTGCCAAATTCCTTGATTGAGATGGGCATTAATCCCTTCCTGGGCTGCAACATTAAAATCTCAACGGGCAAGTCGGAGGTGTTCCATTGTTCTGACAACATTTTATATAAAAACAATGAACTTATTGCCTGCACAATAGACCATGATAGCCCTCAACTACTGGATACTCTTGAGGAAATCAAACCGTCTGCTTTCCAAGAGTGCACACGTCTGAGAAAATTATTCCTCCCTCATCTAATTCACACCATCGGAAGTTGTGCCTTCTTGAAATGCAACAACCTTGAATTTATCGCTTTTCCTAACAACCTGAAAAACATAGGTGAATGGGCTTTCAGCGAGTGCGCTATTAAACAACTCAATCTCCCCGACATCGTCCATAGCATCGGCGGAGCTGCTTTCTACGCCTGTGAAAACCTCAAAACTGTAATCCTCAACAAGGACATGGACATGCACCACATTGGCCCCGCTGTCTTCGCTCATTGCTACAAACTCAAAAGCTTTTATGTCAGAATTGATGAGAACGCCCAACTCTCCCGCACCGACTCCCTCTATTACTTCAAACGTAAATTCAAAACCTTCTGGACATAAATATTGCTTTCTTTTGCCCAAGGTTATGTAACAAACTATATCAAATGGTTTACATTTATCTTTTTAAACTTGCTGCCCATTCCAAGTGCAAATGCCATTTGGTCTTTTATAATCAGTTCTCCTTTACCAAGCCCTGCTATTGCACTGCGGATTTTCTCTAACTCTTGCCCGTTTGCTCCAAATAAATCTTTTATTACTTTGTTGTCTATTGTCTGCTGTTTCATTATCAGAGGATATTGGGCGTTGGCATAGAAATCAAATCCTTTTGACTTGAAACTGCTCATGTTCTGTGTCGCCAATATAATACTTAATCCTTTGTTCCTGCCTACAGCAATCAAATTTCGCAACGGACGGTTTTCAAAGTCTAACATGTAATGTGCCTCGTCAATAATCGAGAAATGCCGGATTTGCACCACTTCGTCATTCACGGCTTGCTTTTCTAATTTCTCATATATGTTATTCAACTTCGACATCAGGAAATATACTATCGCTTTTGCTATCGCCCCATCTTTTGGATAGCCGTCCATCTTGATAATATAACTGTCTTCTATCAATGATAACTTGTCCTCGTCTTCAAATATATGGGCATTGACCAACTGCTTCAAAACAGATGATATGGTGTCGTCTTTATCGGGGTCTTTCATCCTTTCTCGATAGTTCTGCAACATCAATTCAAAGGTTATCGGCGCTCCGTCTGTTGATTTGTATGCTGCTACAATCGCCTCACTCAAACGGGTTGTCATGTTCGCACTGGCACTTACTCTGTCTATCGCCATCAATGCTGATGCCATCTCTGTGGAATATAGGTTTATCTCATTTATTGTCCGCCCCGTAAAATCCTTGAATGGGGTAAATGGCAAGGGCTTTTCTACCGGGTCTAATATGCATGAACGGTCAACTTCGAAAAGTGATAGCCAACTGTTGTTCTGTATGTCGCTGAACTCTCCTTTGTAGTCGAACAATAGGAAATTAACGGGATATTGGGTTTCTATTGACAATGACCTGAATTGCTGTATCAACACTGCTAATAGGTTTGTCTTCCCTGAACCTGTCGCTCCTGCTATTATTATCTGTGAGTTGGTGATGTTCCTGCTGTTTATGTCTAACGTTGCTTCCATATCCACATCTCCGTAATTGCCGATAAGCAAGTCTAATACAGGTATGTCTTTTGCCATTAACACTTTATTGTTTGCGGTATATAATATTGTATCAAGGTTGTTGTCTGACATAAGATAGTCTCGCCCTCGCATCATCTCTGCTGCTATGATTTTTGACAGTATTGTATTGTCTTTCCAGTCTATATTTAGCTCTGCGTATCTTAGTTTTAATATGGCTGAATACAAATTTGTCATGTCATTCAATGTGAAAAAACTTTGTGCTATTCGTGGTGATGATAGGGTAAATGCACTTAATTCTTCTACTGTTCGTTTTCCTGTCAGACTTAGTCCTACGATAAAGCAAAGTCGCATTACCTTATTTTGGTTAAGGGTTATGCGCTTTTCATTGTCAACAGTTTTCGATAGATTTATTTTTGTCTCTATCTTTTCTTTTAATTGGGCAATCTCATCAAACAAGCCCGTAAACTGTCGTGTATTGGAAAAATTTATTATGCTCATCTCTTTACTGATTTAAGGTTAAACCGAAATAGCCTTCTTCCACTGTCGTTTTTTGTTCCTCTACATTGCGGTGCAATGTGTATGTCTTGGATATGAATGGCTCAAGTTTTATATAGTCGCTGTCTGCCCTTATTTCTGATGTCGTGCATAGCAGTATCGTCTGCTCTGCCAACTGTGGAAAATATTCTTCCATAAGTGCGTCCCTGCTCTCGTTGTCAAGCACGCCCATCACGGTGTCTATCATCACTGGCGGCTCGTAATCTCCAAGGTTTCTCAATACCATCAACAATACTTGTATGAATATCTGTTTTGATGCTGCATTAAGCTGATTCAAAGATATCTCGTTGCCTTTCGTGTGGTATAGTTTTATTCCGAACTTGTCTATGCTTTCTGATATCTCTACTCTTGCCACATGTCCTTTGTATGCTATTAGTAGTTTGTTGAGCTTCTGCTGCATCTCTGTCTCTATCTGTGCCTTTTTCTTCTTCAACAGGGTGTCGGCTATCGTCTCAAACAATGGCTTCAATTTCATAAGTGTATCGTATTTCACATCTGGTACTTGTTGCACCTGTATGTCAAATTGGTGTATTCTCTTTTCAAGGCGTTGTATTTCTGCCTTTGTCTTTTCTTCTTGCTGTTTCAGATTTTCTATCTGGTATTGCGTGCTTTCATAACTGTCTATTATGGCTTTGTTGCCGCCTGCATTTGTCTGCTCTAATGTCTGCTTCTGTGAACGTAACTCGTCTAATGTCGCAAGCTCTACTTCCAAGTCTTGCCGATTACTGTCAAGAGTTAAAAATTGGTTGCTCCATGTTCGTTTCACTAAATTCGACAGTGCGACAACTTCTGCCTCATCTAAATAGTTATATGGATTTTCCTTGTTCGTGGCATTCTGTAATGCTACGATATGTGCTACTACTTGCTCCTCATCCACATTCTCGTTGCATAATGAAAGGTCTTTCAGATATGTTATTATCTTGTTCGTTACGTCTTTCAATGTCTCTAACGGATATGCTCCTGCATTTTCTTTTTGCAACTTTTCTCTTATGTGCAGTATGTTGTTGATCTCTTGTGAGAGATTTGATGCTAATTTGGGCAAGAATACTTCAAATTCGATATTTTCCACAAATGTTTTCAAATCTCCTGTATATGCTGCCACTCTCTTTAATATTGCGTCTATCTTGTTGGATAATTCTTGTATCTTCTTGTTCAGGTTTATCTCTTCCTGCGCTCCTTCTTTCGCAGAACTGTATTCTTTCTCTACTGATGATAGGTATTTGTATTTCATGTCTTGCTCTGCTCTGTATTTCTCCAAGTCTTTAGTCAACTTGTCTTTCTGCTCGCATAGCTCATTATATTCTTTCTGCTCTTGCTCTGCTTCTAATCGCATTTGTGCCCACTCTTGCTGTATCTTCTCTGCTGCCTTTTTCAGTTGAACGTATTTCTTAAATCCTAATACGTTCTCGAAATTGTCTTGTATCGTCTGGGCGAACACGTTCTTTTTCAACAGCTCACTCGACTGCATGGCGTCAAACAAGAAATACTTGCTCAACTCTTCTGGCAGGTTTGCCTTGATTATCTTGTTTACTTCTTGTTCTGATTTCAACTTTTCCTTAGGTGCGGTCATCGTACCATATACATAGTTGTTGCCGTTCATGTTCAGCGACACGCTCTCCAATGGTTTGCCCTGTGGATTTAACACGTATGTTCGCCTTAACTTGTACTTCTGTTGTTGCCCAAGCACTTTCCCTACAAACATAATCTCCAAAACTATTTCTGGCTTTGCGGTGTTCAACGCTCCTTGATTGAGCAATTCCATGAAATGCTCCTTGTTCTCTATCTTCAACCCGTACAGCGCACCGCTAATGGCTTCAAACAGGGTCGTCTTTCCTCCTCCGTTTGCTCCGCCAATCAGGATTATCGGTCTATCTTCATCTACTGTCAAATCAAGATCGAGTGACAGATATGTCTTGTAGTTGCTTATTTTGATGTTTTGTATCAGCATATTGTCTCTATTGTTTTATTTCCCATATTACAGTGTTCTTACCAATAATGATGTTTGTATCAGCAAACATCATTATTGTTTTATTTTCTGTATTGCCGCACGGATTATCTGTTCCGTATCGTCATCACCTATTTCTATCACGTCAACTTTTTTAGCGTGATAAGCCTTTAGAATGTCGTCGCTCAGCCACTCGAAGTTGATGCCCTCCTTATCGCAGATAGCTTCTATCATCGACAAATCATCCCTTCGTATTCCGTAGTGTACAAACTTCGGATCTATTCCTTTTCCCATATCCTTAAATTTTTAATTTTTAATTTTTAATCCAGAAAATTCCTCTTCAAGAATTTTCTGGATAAAACCCGTCCCAATTTAACGTATCCGTCGTGTTTTCAATCTTCATTTTCGAATACAGCCAGTTGCTGCCCTGATGTATAATCACTCCACCAAACAGAGGTTGTGCCTCCGTACTGTTTTCTTTGATATATTCTAACAGTGCGTTATGTTTTTCTGGTGCGTGGATATCGCTCCCGGCACTCTTTGTGTCGAATAGATAAACATGCCCGTTTTTCATGCGGATTATGAAGTCTACATAAAACAGTGATTTTGACTTTTCATCCCCGTATGTAATGGCGAAATGTTGTTTCCCCTTGTCGCCGTTCTTATACCACCAGTCTATCCATTCGCTGTTTTCCTCCAAATACTCCTCAAACTCTCTTTCTGGTTTTGAGGCTTCATTCAGTTGCACGAATGGCAGCATGGCGTGGTTCTTTGCTGTATCAATCTTGTTTGTCTCACTGTCATATACTCTTTCTTCTGGTACTTCCCAATCATATTTCTTGAAGTCTCTCATTATCATTGACCTCTTTTTCGCTTCTTGTCGCTTTTTCAAATAACTCTCCAATACTATTTCCAACAGTCGGTCGAATTTTGGACGGTTTGCGAAATATAGCACCACTTTCTTTGCATCAGTCTCATTAATTCCGAAAAAGTCGGCTAACATCTCAAGCAGGTATCCTCCTATCTTGTCTGTTCGCCCCTTGCGCTCAAACTGATGGCCCTTCCCACTGATATAGTCTGTGAAAACTCGGTCTATCTCCGATACCTTTCGGGCGAACCTCACCTTGTCAACGGTCAATATCTGCTCCTCGTTCTGAAAGTGTACGTTCTGCGGTATCTCCACGTTTATCGTCTTGACATCCAAACGTATTGTGTTCTCCACACGCCTTCTATTTTCATTGACCAATTCGTTGTCTGTATCGGAAAGTGCCTCAAAATCTTTCTCATCCAAACCCCACATTTCTCCAATCTTGAAGAAACTTGCTCCGCATTCTAATTTCCAAAATTTTGCTGCTTCATCATATAATGTCTTTCTGAAATCGGGCCCCAAATAATTGCGCTCTATATTGGGACTTTCTGAATAGTATGATGGCAACAGTACGTTGTTTATGTATTGCCTTCTCCGTGCTGTTATCGTATCTTTCAGAATATAGTCTGAATCGGCTGTCACTATCTGTATCTTGTCTTTCGCTAAATCGGTATATACGTATCCGATGTTCAACTCATCCTTTGGATAATGTCGTTGCTCTGGCATCCGCATTATCCTCCCTACTGTCTGTATGGTGAACTGGTCGCTCAGCAACTTCCTGAATATCAGCAGTACTGCGGCTCGTGGACAGTCCCAACCTAATGCTATCGCTTCCTTGAATAGCAACACCTGCGCCATGTTATCTGGGCGTTCCAATCCTGCAAGGTTTTCTTTCTCATTCGCAAGCCATATTGCCAACAGTCCGTTTTCTGGAGTTATGTTATGCACCACTTTAAAGTATTGCTTTACCAAATCACTTACTTCCTGGTCTTCGGCAGTCATTTTCTCATTGGTATCGTTGGGCAATTGTATCAATAGCAAAGGATTTATTTTTACTCCCATCGCTTTGTACATCTCTGCTAATTGGTTGCGCTTTGCCATCGCTGCTCTTACAAGATTTTCATTCAGTGTGCGCTCTTCCCTGAAATCCAACTCGATATCGGGGTTCAATACTACTTCTTTCTTTATCATCTCTGCCTCGATCACGTCTTTGCGATATATCGTAACTTTCTCGTCTGGGCGCAAAGTCTTTGGCGTGGCGGATATCCGCAACTCTACAGCTGGATTTATCCTCTCTAATACGGCTGCTGACTTGTCTGCTGTCTTTGACCAAAACATGTGTTCTTCGTCTATAATGGCAACTATCGGCAAGCCTGATTCTTCTTGTGTCCGTCGGGCAATCTCATATAATGTGGCAAAACTCTCGTTTTCTCTCACCATTACATTGTTGTCTTTATTCACGCTCTCCCAATTTACAAATAGTATCTCTCCTGCTTGTATTCCTATGCTCTGGTCTATATCCCCGAACATTATCGGACTGAGTCTGCGTGTAACATCAAAAGCGTTTTTTAGACTTGCATAACTTTGCAAATGCAGTTTTCTTGGGGCGAACCATATAAATGCCACTTCCTGATAAATCGTGTCTCCCCTGTCTTGCAGCTCATCGGCAATCCTTGCCAATGCCTCGCAAGTCATCACCGTTTTACCTGCTCCCGTCGGTGCCTCAAAAACGATTTTCTTCCGTTTCTCTCCAAGATTTAACAGCTTTATCACCTTCTCTGTCAAATCTTCTATTGCTTTCTGCTGATATTCTAATGTCTTTAACATGCTATCTCATTTATCTATTAAAGTTAATCACCCAACTCCCAAACAAAGTCCCAAGCAAAATTTAACTTTTAACTTTTAACTTTTAACTTTGGCTGGTGCTACTTTACGGTATGCGTTGTAAATCGCTTGCGGCAATGCGCACAACTCCACTTTATCTTTCACCTCGGCAAACGAATTTTCCCATGGGTCTTGACTCGGTGAGAACACATATATCTTTATCGGATTGGTTATTTCCATTCCCTTGATAATTTCCACAACCTCTCCAATTACCTCTTCCCTATATATCACCAACATCCGCTTTTCACCATTATCGAAATATCGTAACAGTCCTTTATGAACGTCATTA
>JAJPYV010000240.1 GCA_021204735.1 Prevotella sp. | reverse complement strand
GGTTAATCAGTTGATTGAAATCATCACAAAAGCATGTAATTCGAAACGATAAAATTTGGGTAATGCATTGGCGAAAACAGGAATTGTAAAAACATTGCAAAAATAGCCCGAAAACGGCAACAAAAAAGAGGACTACATTATCTGTAACCCTCTTTGAGAGTGGTACCACCAGGAATCGAACCGGGGACACAAGGATTTTCAGTCCTTTGCTCTACCAACTGAGCTATGGCACCAGCGTAAGATTTGATTGTTGCGGGTGCAAAGATAGATCTTTTTTGTTTAACTCGCAAATTTTAAAGCAATTTTATTCTAAAAATGACTAATATTCGGATTTTTAGAGTATCTTTGCACCCGCAAATCGGGATTTAGCGCAGTTGGTAGCGCACTACGTTCGGGACGTAGGGGTCGCTGGTTCGAGTCCAGTAATCCCGACTATGCGCCGGCGGCGCAAAATAAGAAATAAAAAATAAGAAATAGAATTATTATAAAATTTCAACTTGTTAGGTAAGAAAAGTTGAATTAAATCTTTGAATTGAAAAATAAAAATGCTAACTTTGCGGTGACTTAAAAACGGATTCATTTTAAAAACATAAATTATTGTAGTACTATGGTAAGTTATAAGACTCTTGGCTTGGTAAACACACGTGAGATGTTTAGCAGAGCCATCAATGGCGGTTATGCTATTCCAGCATTTAACTTCAACAACATGGAGCAGTTGCAGGCTATCATCAAAGCCTCTTCAGAGCTCAAGTCACCGGTTATCCTGCAGGTTTCCAAAGGTGCACGTAACTATGCTAACCAGACTCTATTGCGCTACATGGCACAGGGTGCTGTAGAATACGCAAAGGAATTGGGTTGCAATCATCCTGAAATTGTTCTCCACTTAGACCACGGCGACAGCTATGAATTGTGCAAGAGTTGTGTGGATATGGGTTTCTCATCAGTAATGATTGACGGTTCCGCCCTGCCTTACGATGAGAATGTAGCATTGACGAAGAAAGTTGTGGAATATGCACATCAGTTTGATGTTACAGTAGAGGGTGAGCTTGGTGTTCTCGCCGGTGTTGAGGATGAGGTTGCTTCTGAGGTTTCTCACTACACAAAGCCAGAGGAAGTTATCGACTTCGTTACAAAGACCGGTGTTGACTCATTGGCTATTTCTATCGGTACAAGTCACGGAGCATACAAGTTCAAGCCGGAACAGTGCACACGTGACCCGAAGACAGGTCTGCTCGTGCCGCCTCCATTGGCATTTGACGTGCTCGATGCTGTTATGGTAAAACTTCCTGGTTTCCCAATCGTTCTTCACGGATCTTCTTCTGTTCCACAGGAGTATGTCAAGATTATCAATGAGAATGGTGGTAAGTTGCCAGACGCTATCGGTATTCCAGAGGAGCAGCTCCGTAAGGCTGCCAAGAGTGCGGTTTGCAAGATTAACATCGACTCTGATTCACGTCTCGCATTTACTGCTGCTGTACGTAAGGTATTCAATGACAAACCAGGTGAGTTCGACCCACGTAAGTATTGTGGTCCAGCACGTGATTTGATGGAGCAGATGTACAAGCACAAGATCTTGGAGGTTCTTGGCTCAGACGGCAAGCTCGTTCAGCAAGATTAACGATAAGTAAAAAACGAAACACAAAAAGGCAGGGATTCAATCCCCGCCTTTTGTTTTTTATTTATTATACCTTATTTAATTAATACAGCAACGACTTCTATTTCTACAAGTGCGCCTTTTGGCAATGTCTTTACTGCGACAGCTGAACGTGCAGGAAACGGCTCTTTGAAGAATGTGGCGTACACCTCGTTCATTGCTGCGAAATTGTCCATGTCAGACAGGAACACTGTTGTTTTTACCACGTGCGAGAGGTCAATGCTTGCCTCTGCAAGAACGTTGGAAACGTTGGTGAGTGACTGTCTTGTCTGCTCCTTTATGCCACCTTCGGCAAACTCACCCGTTGCGGGATCGATAGGTACCTGACCAGAGGCGAACACGAAGCCGCCTGCGATGATTGCCTGACTGTAAGGTCCCAATGCCTTGGGAGCTTTCTCTGAATGTAATACTTTCATGTTTCTATTTTTTAAAATTATTGTTTATACATTATATAATGCTTTGCAAATTAAAAATTAAAAATTCGATATTGCATGGCTTCTTGCTTGCGTTTTTTGCTTGCGTGTCGTTTCTCCGAAACGATGTCCTCGATAAATCGGGGCCCTACATTAGCGGTGGCTACTTGCGATTTGAGAATGATTGATAAAATTAAGAATTAAAAATTAAAAATGCATTTTTGCTTGCGTTAGAGGTTGTGTGTCGTTCTTTCAGAACGAGCGGACTTAATAAATTAAAGTCCCTACATTGGATGAGTGCCAATTACGGGTGTGTCCCTACACGTTGCGATAATTCGCTAATATCAACTGACGATTTCTGGGGATGGTTGTGTCAGTACAAAACCCTTAGATTTCAGTCGTTCTATTATCTGATTGACATGGTCGCTGTTGCGTGTCTCAATCTTTACCCGTAGCTCACAGGCATTTATATCGTCTCTCACAGTACTGCGCTCATGATATACGCTTACCACGTTGGCACCCAACTCGGCGATTACACGGCTCACTTCCGAAAGCTGACCAGGCTTGTCCTCAAGATCCAAAGAAAGTAGACAGAGCCTGCCGTCTTTCTCCAAACCACGACTGATGACACGGTTCAATATGGTAACATCAATGTTGCCACCACTTACGAGACATATTGTTTTCTTGCCCTTTACCGGAGCTTTGTTGAACATTACGGCAGCCACGCTTACAGCCCCAGCACCTTCAGCAACCATCTTCTCCTCTTCAATCAGTCGGAGTATAGCGGCACAAATTTCGTCTTCTGTTACAAGCACTACATCGTCTACATATTTGGAACATAAATCGTAGGTCATCTCGCCTGGTGTTTTTACTGCTATACCGTCGGCAACCGTAGATACCCAACTTAGCGTTTCAGGTTTGTGAGCTTTCATACTCTGGAACATCGACGGCGCACCGGTAGCCTGCACTCCGTAAATCTGTATCTTAGGGTTCAACTGCTTCATTGCGTAAGCCACACCACTTATCAGTCCACCGCCTCCGATAGGAATTACAACAGCCTCCACTTCGGGCAACTGTTCAAGAAGCTCAAGTCCGATTGTTCCCTGACCGGCAATGACATACTTGTCCTCAAACGGGTGGATGAATGTGTATCCATGCTCGTCACGCAGTTGGATGGCACGCTGGTAGGCATCGTCATAGACGCCAGGAACGAGACAAATCTCCGCACCCAAGCGGCGTGTTGCCTCTACCTTACTGATTGGCGCGCCTTCCGGCAGACAGATGAGCGACTTTATACCGTTAGCCGTAGCACCGAGAGCCACGCCTTGTGCATGATTGCCTGCCGAACAAGCTACTACACCTTTTGCCTTTTCCTCCGCAGTGAGTTGTGAGATCTTGTAGTATGCCCCACGGATTTTGAATGAACCTGTTATTTGCAGACTTTCCGGTTTGAGGTAAATATCACTTTCTGGGTTTAATTTCGGGGCGTGAACAAGGTCTGTACGCCTGAGAATCTTATTAAGCACATAGCGAGCTTTGTAGAAATCATCTAAACTAAGCATATTGCGTTTTTTTGACATATTGATTTTTCGTACCGTGCAAAGGTAGTGCTTTTTTCCACTTACAGAAATAATACTCGAATAATTTTTTCACTAAAGAAAATACACTTTGTAAGTGCTGATTGGCAGTTTTGTACTGTTTTGTCTTAATAAATTCTTTAATTTTTGTCATTATAATTGCATTGTAGGGTGTTAACAATGCTAAAATATTGCTGTATTAGAAAAGTTTGATATAATTTTGCAAGTCAAACCTCTTTACACATGAGTATTACGAGTATAATCAGCACGGCGTTCCTTTCAAGGCGGAAAGAAATTGGAAGATACGTACATGGGGCAGAAGATATACAAAATGAGATGTTGAAATATCTCATCGGAAGGGCGAAGAACACTGAATATGGGCGCAAGCATATATTTGGAAATATAAAATCGTATAAGGACTTTGCGGCTAACGTCCCACTGAATAGCTACGAGGACCTTAAAGATGAAATAGACCGCATGCGCCACGGAGAGGCAGACGTACTTTGGCAGGGTACGGTAAAGTGGTTTGCCAAGTCGTCGGGAACTACCAACGACAAGTCAAAATTCATTCCTGTAAGTCGTGACGGACTTAGTCATATTCACTATCAGGGAGGTATAGATACCGTTGCTCTCTATTTGGCGAACAATCCAAAGAGTAACTTTTTTTCGGGAAAGGGACTGATACTTGGCGGCAGTCATTCACAGAATTACGACCTTCCAAACAGTCTTGTAGGTGACCTTAGTGCAATACTCATTGACAGAATAAATCCTTTCGTAAATTTTCTGAGAGTTCCTAAAAAGCAAACCGCTCTGTTGTCTGATTTTGAGGTGAAACGAGAGCGTATTGCTTTGGAAACAATGAACAGGAATGTGGTATCAATAAGCGGTGTCCCTTCGTGGATGCTTTCCGTTCTTAAAGAAGTGTTGGAACTTTCCGGCAAGGAGAGTATTGATGAGGTATGGCCAAATCTTGAGGTTTTTTTTCATGGGGGCGTGGCATTCACACCATATCGCAAGCAATATGAGAAGATTATCACTTTGCCGGGCATGCACTACATGGAGACGTACAATGCAAGTGAAGGTTTCTTTGGTTTGCAGAGTGATTTGAAAGACCCGTCGTTGTTGCTGATGCTCGATTACGGTATTTTCTATGAGTTCATTCCTGTAGATGAGTTTTATAACGATAATCCGACTGTAGTTCCATTGACTGGCATTAAAACTGGTGTTAATTACGCAATGGTGATTTCCACTTCGTGTGGTCTGTGGCGTTATATTATCGGAGATACAGTAAAATTCACTTCGATAAATCCCTATAAGTTTGTTATTACCGGGCGTACCAAGAGTTTTATAAATGCTTTCGGAGAGGAACTTATCGTGGATAACGCAGACAAGGGTCTTGATTTTGCCTGCAAGCAGACAGGGGCGCAGGTATTGGAATATACTGCCGCACCGGTGTTTATGGATGGCAATGCCAAATGCCGACACCAGTGGTTGATTGAATTCTCACATGAGCCAGAGGATATTGACGCTTTTGCGGCATTGCTCGACGGCAAATTACAGGAACTGAACAGCGACTATGAGGCTAAACGTTTCAAGGATATTACGCTGCAGCATCTTGAGATAGTGATAGCACGCAAAGGTCTTTTCAACGATTGGCTCAAATCGAGGGGTAAGTTGGGCGGTCAGCATAAGGTGCCACGTCTGAACAACAGTCGTGATATCATCGAACAGATGTTGAGGATTAATGCCCGCAAGTTATAAGCCGTTTTATTATTATAGGCGAGAATGATGGGAGACAGTAACAAAGGGTTTTTATCAGTCATGCTATTTTGCATATTCCTGATAATCTGTTCATGTGCCAGAATGGGTTCTCCCGACGGTGGATGGTATGACGAGACACCCCCACGTATTATCGGTTGCACTCCCGATGACCAGGGTGTTAGCGTAAAACCCAAGAAGATAGTCATATCATTCGATGAATACATTCAAATTGACAATCCTACTGAAAATGTAGTTATATCACCACCTCAGATTGAGACACCAGAGATAAAAGGAGCGGGCAAGAAGATTATTGTAGAGTTGAAGGACACACTCAAAGAAAACACCACTTACACAGTTGACTTTTCAGATGCCATTACCGACAACAACGAGAGTAATCCCTTGGGCAATTACACTTACAGTTTTTCGACTGGTGACCATATAGATACGCTCGAGGTGGCGGGTTACGTACTTAATGCGGAGAACTTAGAACCTATCAAGGGTATTTTGGTGGGACTATACAATAATCTCAGTGATACCGCCTTTTGCAACGAACCTATGCTACGTGTGTCACGCACAGACGGCAGCGGCAAGTTCATCATAAAAGGAGTCGCCACAGGAGAATACCGTATTTATGCACTTGCTGATGCCGACAACAACTATATTTTCAACCAAAGGAGTGAGCAGATTGCTTTTGATACTACATTGATTGTGCCCTCTTTCAAGCCAGATATCCGTCAAGATACTGTATGGCTCGATTCCCTACATATCGATTCCATACGACGTGTGCCTTACACTCACTTCATTCCAGATGATATAGTGCTGCGTGCGTTTACGGAGGAACAGACAGATAGGTATCTAATTAAGACGGAGCGAAAGGAGGCCAACCGCTTTACGTTGTATTTCAGTAATGGTGATGAGAACTTGCCAGAGTTAAAGGGTCTGAACTTTGACGAAAAAGATGCCTTTATTATCGAACCAACAGAAAAGCGTGATACTATTACTTATTGGTTGAGGGATTCAATGTTGATTAATCAGGATACTCTCAATATAGAAATTAAATACATGGCTACCGATACGGCAGGAATATTGCAGTTGCTTACAGATACTTTGGAGATGCTGTCGAAAGACCCGTATGAGAAAAGAATGAAGCGGCTAAAAGATGCCCGTGAAGAATGGGAGAAGAAACAGGAGAAGGCAAAGAAACATGATAAACCATACGAAACAGAGATGCCAGCTGAGGCTCTTGAACCTAAATATAAAGTGGCTTCAGAGCCTGATCCAGACCAGAATATCATCATCACTATGCCTGTGCCTCTACAATATGTGGATACTGCGTGCATACATTTGTACTCTAAATATGATACGTTGTGGTATCGCTCGCCTTTCGTGTTCCGTGAACAGGAGGGCGTTCCCCGAAGTTATGAGATTTTAGGAGAATGGAGACCTGGCGTGGAATATAGTTTTGAGGTGGACTCCCTTGCATTCACTGATATTTACGGCAGGGTGTCGGATGCTTTCAAACAAGGTCTGAAGGTAAAGACGGAGGATTCATACGCCACTGTTCTCATTTCCTTGACGGGTATGTCGGATTCTACTGTTGTAGTGCAATTGCTGAACAGTTCTGATGCCGTGGTCAAAGAGGTGTCTACTCAAAACGGAAATGCAGAGTTCTATTATGTTAAACCTGGCACATACTATATGCGCATGTTCATAGATTCCAACAATAACGGTGTTTGGGATACGGGTGAATATGCAACAAGACGACAGGCGGAGACTACCTATTATTATCCGGAGGCGTTTGAGTGTAAGGCGAAATGGGATTTGACGCTTACGTGGAATCCCATTGCTAAGAGGCTTGACAAACAGAAACCAGAGAAGATAACCAAACAAAAACCCGATAAGGCGAAAGCGATAAAGCAACGTAATGCTGAAAGGGCAAGTAAGAAGGGTATTCCATATCCAGGCAACTAAAATTACTATAAGAATGAGACGAATAAGGTACATATTATTTATCACCATACTGACTGTATTCTTCGGCTCTGTCAAGGCACAGTGTACCATGAAAAATACCGCATTCAAGGGAGGCGAGAAATTGGCTTACAACCTCTATTTCAACTGGAAGTTCGTGTGGGTGAATGCCGGAACGGCGGCCATGACCACTACACAGACAACATATAATGGTCAGCAGGCTTTTAAGGCAAGTCTTACAACGAGTGGCAACAAAAGAGCAGACAATTTGTTTCTGATGCGTGATACCCTTCTCACATACGTAACTACTGACCTTGCGCCACTATACTATCGCAAGGGTGCTGTTGAGGGAAAGCGTTACACTGTGGATGAGGTGTGGTATTCTTATCCTAAGGGTAATTGCAATATCAAGCAGCAACGCCTTCATAAGGACGGTACGAAACAGTTGCGCAACTATGTTCCAAACAGTTGTGTTTATGACATGATGAGTATTTTCTTGCGAGCCCGTAGTTTTGATTTAGGTAATTGGACGGTAGGAAAGGTCGTGAATTTCCAGATTGCTGATGGTAAAAATACAAATCCTGCTCAGGTGAAATATTGCGGAAAGAAGGTTATCAAAGGGGATAATAATGTGAAATACAATTGCTTAGAACTGTCATACACTGAAAAGGAAAGGGGCAAGTGGCGTGAGATTGCGCGCTTTTTCGTTACTGATGATGCCAACCATGTGCCTATACGACTTGACATGTATCTTAAGTTCGGTTCTGCCAAGGCATTTATCACGAGCATGAGCGGAATGCGCAACGAAGTTAAATCGATTGTTAAATGATTGGATTGCGAATGAAGAAATTATATATCGAGACATACGGTTGCCAGATGAATGTGGCAGACAGCGAGGTGGTTGCTTCGGTTATGAAGATGGCCGGTTACGAGGTATGTGAGAGTATTGACGAGGCGGATGCGGTTTTTCTGAATACATGCAGTGTACGTGATAATGCTGAACAGAAGGTTCTCAACCGTCTTGACACTATCCATGCCATGACCATTCACAGGGGGCGCAGATTGATCATAGGTGTTCTTGGTTGTATGGCGGAGAGGGTTAAGGATGACCTTCTTGAAAATCATCATGCCGACCTTGTGGCTGGTCCTGATGCCTATCTCTCGTTGCCTGACCTTATCGCTCAGGCGGAGACAGGGCATAAGGCGATGAATATAGAACTGTCTACTACCGAGACATATCGAGACATCGTGCCGCAACGATTGCATGGTGCACGTGTGGGCGGTTTCGTAAGTATTATGCGGGGCTGCAACAATTTCTGTCATTATTGCATAGTGCCATATACACGAGGACGAGAGCGCAGCAGGGATGTAGAGAGTATTCTTTCTGAGGTTCGTGACCTTCGTGACCGTGGTTTCAAGGAGGTTACGTTGTTGGGTCAGAATGTAAATTCGTATAAGAGCCCCCTCCAACTCCCCCCTAAGGGGGAGGGCTTAGATAGCAAAAATGCTGGGAAGAGTGTTGATTTTCCTAATCTTCTTAGGATTGTTGCGGAGGCTGTTCCTGAAATGCGGATACGATTTACGACAAGTCATCCTAAGGATATGAGTGATGATACGCTTAGGGTGATTGCGGAGTTGCCTAACATTTGCCACCATATTCATTTGCCTGTGCAAAGCGGATCAGATAGGATATTAAAACTGATGAACCGCAAATATACCCGTGAGTGGTATCTCGGCAGGGTGGAAGCGATAAGGAGGATAATTCCTGACTGTGGCATCTCAACCGATATTTTCGTTGGTTATCATAGTGAGACGGAGGAGGATCATCAGATGTCACTTTCACTTATGCGAGAGGTGGGGTATGATTCTGCTTTTATGTTTAAGTACAGTGAGCGTCCCGGTACGTATGCGTCTAAACATCTTCCTGACGATGTTCCTGAAGATATTAAACTTCGTCGCTTAGCTGAGATGATAGAGTTACAGACAAAATTGTCGGCGGAGTCGAATGCTCGTGACGTCGGTAAGGAGTTTGATGTTTTGGTGGAGGGCTTCAGCAAACGCAGTAGGGAAAATCTTTGTGGGCGCACTATTCAGAATAAGATGGTGGTGTTCGACAAGGGGCAACATCATGTAGGCGAAACAGTGAGGGTACGTATAACTGACTGTTCAAGTGCTACGTTGAAAGGGGTGGTCGTCTCTTGATTGTCTTTCCTAATTAATTACTATTTGTTTTGTTGTTAACATAATTTGTATTAACTTTGCATAAAACTTAGCTCCATTCGGGAAGTATAAAGCGAGTTTTCATTCTATAAAAACCCATTCCGATGAAAGAATTCATGCAGATATTGTTCCGTTTCTTGCCACCATATAAGAAATATATGGTGCTGACGGTTGTTTTCAACATTCTTTCTGCGGTATTGAATGTTTTTTCTTTTATGGCGGTGATTCCCATTCTGCAAATTCTTTTCAAGACAGAGGAGAATGCGCAAAAGTTGGAATATATGGAGTGGGGCAGTGCCGGTTTTGACAAGGTTGCAGTGAACAATGCTTATTACTGTGTGCAGCAGTTGGTGGAGACTGTCGGGTCAACCACCACTTTGCTTGTGATAGGAATGTTTCTTATATTCATGACGTTCTTGAAGACTGGGGCGTATTTTCTTTCGTCTGCCACGATTGTGCCCATAAGGACGGGCGTGGTGCGGGACATCCGCAATATGCTGTACAAGAAGATCACGTCGCTGCCATTGGGTTATTTCAC
>JAJPYV010000001.1:7980-10219 GCA_021204735.1 Prevotella sp. | reverse complement strand
GTTTCACTCAACGCTTGGATTATTATTCTGCACAGGCGTATTTACAACAGGTTTTTGAACAGGGGTTTGTACGGGTTGTTTAGAAGGCAGACTCGATGTTGACAAATTTGAACTCCAGAAAGGTGTCTGTTTTCCATTTGTTGCATTATTTACAATTGATTTAACCTCTGAAAATAAACTATCCCAACTTAAATTACCATCATAAGCCATATCTCCAAAAATTGTTACAAGTACGGCTGTAAATAAATCCATATCACCTAATGGTGTAGGACCACCACATGAAGATTGACCGACTGATGCAGATGAAAGAATAAAATCACCTTTATAGCCAAGAAACATCTTCTGAATAGCATTCCTTTCGGTATCAGATAGCTCAATATTTCCATAGTTTACAGAAAAAGTAGGTGCTTTTTTCGCACTTGCTGTTTGAATGACATTACAGCACATACCAATAGTTACAGCAAGCTTTGCACCCTTAGTTTTTAGTTGGTCATGTACCCATTTTAATGGTATGAACTTATTTTCCTCATTAAAATCACAACCGAGAAGCATCTGTGGATAAGGATTATTTTCAGCCTGAGCATGTGTACCATGCCCTATATAGTAAAAAATAACGATATCATTTTCTTCACATTTCAGACTTAATACTTCCGATTTACACCTTTCTGGTGAAAGAGCAGAATCATATATATCGTGAATATCTGATTTATATCCTTTATCCAATAAAGCTGCATTTATGACATTAACGAAACGACTATATAATACATTTCGCCCTGTAATGTCTATTTTACCTACATTGGAATCCTCTGTATCAATAAAAGTAAGCCAATGAATAGTTTGAGCATTAGACGTTATAACGAATATACTCATTATATAAATAAGTAATATCTTTTTCATTTTTCAGAAGAATTAAGCAGTAAAATAAAATAACTACAATTTGGAAATAATTGATTTGCTAATCTTAGCACATCAAGCGTCGGTAAATCATATTGAACAATTTCTCTCCCATTTGCATCGCAAATATTCCATTTCCTTATTCCAAAATCAAAATTTGCGCTACATGATTTTCCTTTTGCGGCTAAGAAAGAAAGGCTAAAATTAGGAACATATTTACCATAAACAATATCATTGCTTTTATAATTTGAGGGAGCGGTCAAGATAAAATTAAGAACATATTTATCATTTTTCCCTACTTTTATACTAATTAGAGAATCTTTCTTATTGTTATTTGTACGCAATTTTAATGTAGCTGTTACCGATTTAGCTTCAATTAGAATTGAATAAATACTATCTCCAACAGCCTTACGCATAACTGAATCAGTTTTAGTATTTGTCATTTCGTCATTTACGAAATTGTTGGAATTTGCGGAACAACTTATAGTTACAGAACTTGCCACCAATAATAAGGAAACAATCTTAACATATAAGCCATGAATGATTTTTTTTCTCATAATATTTTTAAATTTGTTTTATGTGAATAACTTGTGTTAGTTTAATCCTCATTAATAATACAACAAAACATTATTAATATATTGTTGGAAGTTTTTAAAGAAGATTATTTACAATATCTTTTGCAAAGATAATGTATTAATTTTTTCTGATTTAAAAATTTTGTATTTCAATAAGATACACATCTGTATCACAAAATGATACATTTCGGTTTATTTCAATCTTTTTTATCTAAATTGTTGGAAATATCTTCAAAAAAGTTATAATCCAATACACGGCAAATACGTTCTAAAAGTTCTGTGTCAATGTTGCTTTTTTGAAAAATCTTATATACATGAGTACGTGTGCAACATATTTTTGAAGCAAACCAAGTGACACTATGACCAGACTCCATTAGTTTTTCCCTTATGCAATTCCCTATATGCATAAATACTCCTCCTGTTATTTAGCAATTTTATGCCGCAGGTGTCCTTCATGTGGCGATTATCTATAAATGTAAAAAGCGTGGACGATGTTCAGTTTATTTGGATTGAGGCATCGCCAAACGCCCTTGCACAATAAACAGTCCACCCCACGCCTTGCCGATATATCAGCCTCTGTCGTAGGGGTGGATATGGCAAGCATGAGCATTTTTCGACTGCTGTACCCTGTGCGTAAATTTTGGCGAATTTCAATCCAAGGATATAGCTGAAACGCTTCATATAAAATGTCTGGAAAGAGTTTCCTCTATCCAAATGCAAAAATAGCAAAAAACTACAATAATAGTTTTTAAACTTAATTATTTTTTTAT
>JAJPYV010000001.1:0-7970 GCA_021204735.1 Prevotella sp. | reverse complement strand
GATTAAAGCTCGATATCTTTCACTTCTTTCGTTAATATTAAAAAGGCAGAAAATTTCATTTCTGACTAAAATGTGCAATTGGTTAAACATTATTTAATCGTCAACCTTAATCCAATATTGAGATTGATGTTGATTTTTTTGTCTTTATAAATGGTGTTCATGCCACTGCCGTTATCGAAATAATAAGCGATGCCGGGCTCGGCATATACACCGATGGTATTGTTGAAATTATATTGAATGCCTGGGGTCAAATCTACCGACCATTGCGGACGTTTCTCACGCACAGACTCTTCTGAGGTGTCTGTTACTGTATTGCCAGTGATGTAATCAGTGGTAGCATGACCAGAGACGCAGAACTCTGCCATACCGCCACACTTTGCATAGATATTCAAATAATCATTCTTCCAAATATCGTAATTAAAGTTGATCGGTACTCCAACATAATGCAACTTGCGGACTGTTTTGTAACCGCTATACTCATCCCCTGACATTATATCTGACGAGTGATAAGAATAAACCATACCTGTCTCTATACCCCACCTGTCAGTAAGTTTGAAACGAACAGATATTCCAACTTTCAAAGGGAAACGGTGCTTTACATTCACTTCATTCTCATCAGATTCCGAAACATTACTTCTTTCTAAATTAGATACCCGCAACATGTTCTTGTCAGACATCATAGTAGTAGAAGCATACGACAATCCATAGTTACCCGATGAATTTCCTGCAAATGTGGAGCCAGCTCCATACAGTCCAAATTCAACATTATTTTTCTTGTTCTTTGAATGACTTGTGGAATGGTTCTGAGCAATATAAGAACTATTGTTTTCATTGCGATAGTTTTCTTTTGAATGATATCCGTTATTGTTGTTCTTTATGTTTCCCTGCCATTCTTTTGAGGATTTGTTGCCCCCATCATTGATTTTGTTGTTACTTTCATCCTCTTTAGTTATATCTTCTGTCAACATATCTGTTTCCGATTCTATGCCTGAAACCGTTTCCTGAACATTATCCTTGGAAACCAATGATGATAACCGTGCCTTTACCTGATTAAACAATCCTTGTGGAACATCATCATGCGATGTTATTTCTGTAGGAACAGACCCATTTTTATCACTTACAACAGATGTATTCACATTTTCAGCGATATTCTTATTACTTTCGGTTTGTTCCCAAATATGTGTACTCGTGAGCCACCAGATGCTAAATATCAAGATGAGGCATGCAGCAGCTACTCCTACTGTTTTGAGCCATATAGAAATTATCCTAACAGTTTTATTTTTCTTTCCAACCCTACTGACAACAACGTTTTGTCGTGACATGGCAGCCTCGATACCATCCCAAAGTCTTTCCGGGGCAGCTATTTTGCGGTTGGAAAACCTTTTCCTAAGCTTGTATATCCATTGTTTTTCCATTAATTCAATCGTTTATGTGTTTTTTCCTATATTCTTTAATCATTTTAGCAAGTTGAGCTTTAGCCCGTGAGAACTGCGATGCAGACGAAGTAGCACCAATATTCAATAATTCGGCAATCTCCTTATGGCTTTTTTCCTCAAAAACATAGAGATTGAATACCATGCGGTAGCCAGGCGGAAGAGACAGTATCATGTCGTTAATAACATCATCAGGAATTTCATCAATTTCAGGTTCTTCAGGCGTGTCAAGTAATTCATTCTGTTCCAAATTAAGATAATCCTTACTTTTTTTTAGAAAACTCAACGACTCGTTTATCACTATCCTCAACAACCATGACTTCAAAGAACTTTCTCCACGCATCTCAAACTTCTCTATTGATGAGAATATCTTGATAAAACTCTCTTGCAATATGTCTTTCTTATCATCCTCATTAGGAATATAACGGGCACAAACGGCAGACAGGTATTCTACATACCTGTCGTAAAGCATCCTCATTGCGCCAGAATCACCGTTCTTTATCCGCTCTAAAAGATCCTTATCGCTTTTTCCACTTTTATCCGTCATTGTTAAAAACAAAAGACCGTACTCTCATTAAATTAAATGGAATACGACCCTTTGCCCTTCTTATTAACACACAAAATTTATGGCATTACCTTAATCGTGAAGTGTTTGCCACACTCTCAATAGACACATCATCTTCAGAAGTTGTTTCTTTCTTCGAATAGCCAAACTTAACAGTCTTTTCTCCACTGAAAGAATTGTATTTCAACGTTATTGTATCCTTTTCTCCTACATTGAAATTCATATCCTGCAACTTGAATGAAACTACGCCATATCCCCATTTCCCATCAACATCACCGTATGCGTTATGCCTAAATTCCACTTCGTATGGGTCATCTGGATTCACGCCAGTGAGAAGATTGACATAATGAGGAATGTTGGAGGTTCCCCAAAGGGTACGGAAACACATTGTAAGATAACCATCCTCAACAACATTAAACCATGCAGGCACAATTTCTATCGGGTCATCGCCGTAAACCTCCGTACTTTCCTCATCTTGATAAACAACGGGATTCTTTGTAAGAATACTGTCAATGTAATTTATATACACAGTTTTTGAATAACCGTTTCCTATATTTTCCACTTCTCTATAGTTGACAAAAGCCCTTATCTCCTTGTTCCCGAAAGGCGGTTTTGTGATGTTCGTGGCGTATAGTGTAGTGCTATCGTCAAGTTGCATATAAAAAGCATCATCGCCAATGGGCTTTACCGTTACTGTGGCATTTGGACCGAGACCAATTCCCCACACATATAATCTATCATCATCCCCACACGCCACTAAAGTTAGTAACGCCGCCATGGTTAAAGTAAGTTTTGCAAACAATATCTTATTTTTCATATTAAATTTCCTTCCTCTCACTTATATAATTCAACATTCAGTAAAACATTGCACCGTACAAGAATATTTTTTTCAATAAACATTCAAACAAAAAATCAGGGGACGGATAAGCAATATAAACCACCCAGCCCCCTGATTATACGTATATGTAATAATTTATTTCTTCGCAACGTCAGAATTGATGCTATCTATACTGCCTGTAACAGGGTTCAATACAAGATTAGTGCTCATTTTCTTACTGAACAATTCCTCGCTCAACGCCTCTGTTCTACCAAACTGCGCAGCATAGAGTTCAAAAGCAGTCCATTCTTTCTCACCGTCAAACACCGTTATCTTTATCTTACCAGGAACATTCACATACAAACCGACATTGTCTTTCAGTTTTTTTGCGTTCAGTAATGACTCTTGAATTTGCGCAGATATCAACTTGTCCTCAACACTAATAAAATAAGGATTACCAGCAAGGTCATCATTATCCGTCACACCCATCCACTTGGAAAAGCGGAACAGAAGTTGTTTATTGGTTGTTTTTGTTGGGACAAACTCAATCACGGCATCAATAGTATCTTTTACAGTAATGCCATTAAACAACTGCATCAGTCCAGCCTCCTGTTTATCAAGATTTTGCAACATCATACGCATTTGCTGACCATCATTAGGCATAAAATCCGCCTGTCCCTTATTGAGGAGGTTCCTACTCTCACGAATGTCATAAATCTCCAGCGCACAAAGTTCAGCCATCTTAGCAGAGCTGCCAGCAGTAAGAATATCCTCAGTCATGTAATCACGAGGATTAAGCGCTTTTGGTTTAGGAGCAGACTTATAAGGTTCAGGTAATTCAACAACTTTCGGTTCAGCGTTAATAGCAAGTAACGTACCGTTTTCATCAAGTTTTAACGACTGAATATTATGTTTAGAGTCAGTAGGAGCGACATAAAATTTAGACGTGTCACGCTCCCCCACAGAGTTAACCTTAAAGTCAATTATGCGGTAACTTACCGACGGTTTTGTACTGACATTAGTCATTCTTAGGTATTTCTCTGCATAGATAGCATATTCACCAGGCGTGTATGAAGTCTTTTCCATGCGCACTGTGAACCGCAACTCTGTACGAGGCAGGTAATAGCCCGTACCTTCCACCTCATTTACCTTTTGGGCAGAAACGATAGTAAAACCTGTTGTAAGCAAAAATAATACGACAAGCAACCTGCTTATATATCTCTTACACATAATGTTTTTATTTAATGTTGTAGTGATTAGTATCTAAATATCAATAAATTACCATAAAATAAACGACTGTATATCCTATCCTTCAAGTTTGTGAAAGGCCTGAGGTAAGAAACGGATTATGTCACTTGCCATAAGACTCTCCATACCAAGTTTTTTAGCAGCGAGATCACCCGCCAAACCATGCAAATACATACCGAGCATGCAAGCATCAAGTTGTGAATATCCCCTTGCAAGGAAACCAGTTATCATCCCAGTAAGAACATCTCCACTTCCAGCCGTTGCCATACCAGCATTACCAGTAGGATTGAACAATATCTCACCATTCGGCAGGCACAGAGCAGAATAATGACCTTTAAGTATGATATAAACCTGAAAATGTTCAGCCATCTCACGGGCGGTAGCCAAACGCTCATAACTATCAGTGAAATTATTCCCTGCAAGGCGGTCAAACTCCCCAGGATGCGGTGTCATTATTATACCCTTTGGCATCTGCTGAACCCATGCACGGTGGCTTGCCAAAATGTTAATACCATCAGCATCTACCACCGTAGGAACATTAGAGCGCCTTAACTGAGAAATGAACGCAATTGATGTACTCTCCTGTTTACCGAGTCCTGGACCGATACCAAGAGCATCATAACCAGAGGTATCAATCGCCTCAGAGAAGATATAATCATCCTTGTCGATACGCATCACCGCTTCAGGTACAGAAATCTGCAGAATAACATTGTTCTTTCTCGGTGTACAAACAGCAACCTTTCCCACTCCACATCTCAGGCAAGCTTTGGTAGCAAGAATCGCAGCACCAGCCATCCCATAACTACCAGCAATAATAAGAGCATTACCCATGTCACCCTTATGAGCAAAATCATCACGACGCAACAACAATCTCCGTACGTCATTTTCTTCGAGAACATTATATGAAGTAGCCGTCTTTTCCAGTCCATCCTTACTCAATCCTATATCAAGAATGCGCAACTTGCCGATAATACTCTGGTTCTCAGCAAATAAGAAAGCCAATTTTTTTGTCTGTAACGTAAGAGTAACGTCAGCCCTTATGATATTCGCCCTGACATTGTAAGTATTGTCCTCAGTCATAAGACCCGAAGGAACATCAATACTTACCACGGTAGCATCCGACTGATTGATATATTTTACCAATGACGAGTAACCGCCAGTAAGTGGTTTGTTGAGCCCAGAGCCAAACAAGCCATCAACCACCAACATCCCACTTTCAAGTTTTGGAGGGTCAAACTCATTGGTAACCTCCGTAAAACTTTCTATCAAACCATTGTCAATCAGTCGCTTCTTGTTTTCCTCACAGTCTTCAGACAACTTTCCCTTAGTATTGAAAAGGAAAACACTAACGAAATATCTCTCTTCGGCGAGCATTCTTGCAACAGCAAGAGCATCGCCCCCATTGTTACCAGGACCCGCAAACACTATTACAGGCGTGTCATCACTCCATGTTTCAGTAATGGCACGCGTAATTGCTCTTGCCGCACGCTCCATCAAGTCAATCGACTCGATAGGTTCGTTTTCTATCGTAAATCTGTCAAGCTCGTGAATTTGAGCACTGGTAAAAATCTTCATCACTGCAAAAATACGAAATTAATGTCATTCATTTTTAATATTTGACGGATTTTTACTAATTTTGTGCCAAAATTGCATAAAAGCATTATGGCAAACATAAAAATCCATGACAAAGAATTTGCCGTTACCTATCCCGAGGCGGAAATTCTTAAATGCGTAAAAGCAGTTGCCGACCGTATCAATAAAGACATGGCGGGCAAAAATCCCATATTTCTTGCAGTGTTGAACGGTTCGTTTATCTTTGCTGCAGACCTATTGCGAATGATAACGATACCATGTGAGATTTCTTTCGTAAAACTCGCATCATATCAGGGTATTATGTCTACTGGAAAGGTAAAGGAAGTGATAGGTATCAATGAAGATTTGACAAACCGCACGATAATCATCGTGGAGGATATTGTAGAATCTGGATTTACGATGAAGAGGATGATGGACACGTTAGGTACACGTAACCCCGAATCCATTCATGTCTGCACATTGCTGCTCAAACCTGACCGACTTGAAGTTGAACTCAATATTGAGTATGTGGCGATGGAGATACCAAATGATTTTATCGTTGGGTACGGTCTTGATTATGACCAGCAAGGGCGCAATTTGCGTGATATATACACGCTTGTAAAATAAAGAAAACAAACTTATTAATGTAAGAGATGAAAAATATAGTAATTTTCGGTGCACCTGGTTCAGGTAAAGGCACACAGAGTGATCTCATAATAGCAAAATACGGATTGTCACACATTTCGACAGGCGATGTATTGCGCAATGAGATGAAGAACGAGACGGAACTCGGAAAGATTGCCAAACAATACATTGACAACGGTCAACTGATTCCAGATGACCTTATGACAAACATCCTCGCAACTGTTTATGACTCTTTCGGAAAAGACCACAACGGCGTTATATTCGACGGTTTTCCACGCACCATACCACAGGCAAAAGCACTCAAAGCTATGCTTGAGGAGCGTGGGCACAAGATTGCAGCCATGATAGAACTTGACGTACCAGAGGATGAGCTGATGACACGTCTTGTAAAGCGCGGCAAGGAAAGCGGTCGTTCAGACGACAATGAGGAGACAATAAAGAAACGTCTTACTGTATATCACAATCAGACATCACCACTCATCGAGTGGTATGCAAGTGAGGGCATACATCACCACATAAACGGTTTAGGCGAACTCGACCGCATTTTCGCAGATATAAGTAAAGTAATTGACAATTTATAATTAATTTAGGAGTTAAGATAATTTCTTAGCTCCTAAAATCTTTTTTACACCCGAACAATAAAACCGATCGACCATGCCAGAATCAAATTTTGTAGATTACGTAAAGATTTACTGCCGTTCAGGAAAGGGCGGAAGAGGCTCCATGCACTTGCGCCATGTGAAATACAACCCATACGGCGGTCCTGATGGCGGTGACGGCGGCAAGGGTGGCAGCATATACCTTCGTGGCAATCACAATTATTGGACTCTGCTCCACCTGAAATACCAACGCCACGTGTTCGCAGAGCATGGCGGCAACGGTGGAAAAGATAAATGCCACGGCAAGGACGGCAAGGACGAATATATTGACGTGCCTTGTGGGACTGTGGCATACAATGCTGAGACTGGCAAGTACATCTGCGACGTTACCTATGACAATCAGGTAGTGTTATTGGTCAAGGGCGGTCGTGGCGGTTTGGGTAATTTCCAGTTCCGCACATCCACAAATCAGGCTCCTCGTTTTGCACAACCAGGTGAACCGATGGAGGAACTTACGGTGATACTCGAACTGAAACTGCTTGCTGATGTGGGTTTGGTAGGCTTCCCAAATGCAGGTAAATCAACATTGCTCTCTGCTGTGTCAAGTGCACGTCCTAAAATAGCCAACTATCCATTCACCACTCTTGAACCGTCGCTTGGTATTGTGAGTTATCGTGACCAACAGTCATTTGTCATGGCAGACATTCCCGGTATTATTGAGGGAGCAAGTGAGGGCAAAGGACTTGGGCTGCGTTTCCTACGGCATATAGAGCGCAACTCTCTCCTACTCTTTATGGTGCCTGGCGATACCGATGATATTAAAAAGGAGTATGAGATTTTGCTCGGAGAATTGAAAAATTTCAATCCTGAAATGCTCGACAAACACCGTGTTCTCGCTGTAACGAAATGTGACCTGCTTGACGAAGAACTGATTGAAATGCTTAAAGAAACATTACCCGATGATCTTCCAGTTGTATTTATTTCATCAGTTACTGGCTATGGTATCTCCAAACTAAAAGATGTATTGTGGAAAGAACTCAACAGTGAGAGCAACAAACTGCAGGAAATCATGTCAGAGGAGTCACTTGTTC
>JAJPYV010000096.1 GCA_021204735.1 Prevotella sp. | reverse complement strand
CCTCATTCCTCTGAACGGTTGCAAAATTAATAAGAAAATAACACGCAAACAAATAATTCAATTAAAAATTAAAAATTAAAAATCAAAAATTCACATTTGCATTTGAATTTGATAATCATGCTTGATTAATAATCAATTAAATTCATATTATTCGGCTTACAGCCAAAATGGATTTCACCCAAAACGAATTATTAATTCTTAATTTGAAAAATCGTGATTTTTCATTACCTTTGCACGCCGAAACAAAAAAATAAAGCAATGCGAAAGGTTATAGGAGTGGGAGAAACAGTTCTTGACATTATATTCAAGAATGAGGAGCCTGTCAGCGCAGTGCCTGGAGGCTCTGTTTACAATGGTATAATATCGTTAGGACGTGCTGGTGTGCCGGCGATGTTCATCAGTGAGGTAGGCAACGACCGCATAGGCAAGAAGACAATTGACTTTTTGGAGAAAAATGGTGTGAACGCAGCAAATGTGAATATGTATCCAGGCAGCAAATCACCAATATCTCTTGCGTTCCTTGATGAAAACAATGATGCCGAATACCTATTTTATAAAGACCATCCACACGACCGCCTTGATTATGTATGTCCCGACATACAGCGAGATGACATAGTGATGATCGGGTCATATTATTCCATAAATCCAGTAATACGGCCACAAGTATCAACAGTGCTCATGCAGGCACGCGACGCAGGGGCGATAATTTATTACGATGTGAATTTCCGCCCCACACATGCCAATGAAGTGATGAAACTTACACCGAACATTCTCGACAACTTCGGCTATGCTGACATTGTGCGAGGCAGTAAGGATGATTTCAAGGTGATGTATGGTATGGATACACCCGATAAGGTGTACAATTCGGAGATATCATTCTATTGCAAAAAATTCATTTACACCAATGGAGCACAACCTGTGGAACTCCGGGCAGAATCAGGATTGAAGAAGTCATATCCTATAACGGCAAAGAACACGGTAAGTACAATAGGCGCAGGTGACAACTTCAATGCAGGATTAGTGTATGGATTGGTGAAATACGGAATCACTCGTAACGTTATCGATACAGGACTTACTGAAGAACTTTGGGACAAAGTAATAACATGTGCGTTGGAGTTTTCTGCAAACTGTTGCATGAGCATAATGAATTATGTTGACGAGACATTCGGCAAAAAGATGAAAGAAGCACTGAACAAAGCAACAGAATAGATGTTACAATTAACAAAATCTTAAAATCCTAAGATACTAACAAAACAAATGCAAGAAAAATGATTGAAATTACTGACAAAATCTATTATGTAGGAGTGAACGACCGCAATAAGGCACTTTTCGAAGGACTATGGCCTCTCCCTGAGGGCGTATCGTACAACTCTTTCCTTATCGTAGACGAAAAGGTATGCTTGATAGATACAGTAGAAATCGACTTCGTCATGCCATTCTTGAAAAACATCCGTGAGGTGTTGGGCGATAGGGGCATTGATTATCTTGTGATAAATCACATGGAACCTGACCATAGTGGCGTGTTGGAGCTGATAAGGAAGTTCTATCCTGGCATACAAGTAGTGGGAAACAAGAAGTCGTTTGACATGATGGATGGCTTCTATGGAATAAAGGAGAATGAAATAGAAGTGAAGAATGGCAGCGAACTGAATCTCGGCAGTCATACGTTGCAATTCACTCTTACCCCGATGGTACACTGGCCAGAAACGATGGTGACTCTCGACACCACCACAAATGTGTTGTTCTCTGGCGACGCTTTTGGTTGTTTCGGTGCTTTGAACGGTGGTATCATTGACTCAGAAATAAACTGCGACACATTCTGGCTTGAAATGGTACGCTATTATTCCAACATCGTGGGCAAATATGGAATACCTGTGCAGAATGCGTTGAAGAAATTAGCCGGTGCGAAGATAGACTACATCTGTTCTACTCACGGACCAGTATGGCACGAGTACGTAAATAAAGTGATTGGCATATACGACCATTTGAGCAAATATGAGACACAAGAAGGAATAGTAATCTGTTACGGAACTATGTACGGTAACACCGAGCGCATGGCAGAGGTAATAGCAAGTGCGGCAAGTCAGGCTGGAATCAAGAACATAGTAATGTACAATGTGTCGAAAACCCACCACTCATACATACTGCGTGACTTGTTCCGCTATAGAGGATTCATTGTCGGTGCACCGACATACAATGCGGGGCTTTATCAAGAGATGGACGTGTTGCTGAGTGAAATCGCTGGTAGAGACATGAAAAACCGCCATTATATCGGTTGGTTCGGCAGTTATGCATGGGCTGGAAAAGCAGTAGACTGCATAGCAAAATGGAATGAGAATGGACTGAAATTCGAACCCGTAGGCATTCCTGTAGAGATGAAGCAGAGCCTGAAAAACGATACATTCGCACAGTGTCAGGCACTCGGACGAGCGATGGCAGAACGTCTAATAGCAGATAGAGACTGATAAAAAATTTTGTTTACCTTTGCAACATGAGTAAAGGCAAGTTAGAGAAGTTCGCTGACATGGAGAGATACGAGAACGTGTTCCAATACCCATATTCTGTAGTGGATCACGTTCCGTTTGACATGAAAGGCAAATGGAGGGAAACATATTTCAAAAACAGCAACCCTATCGTATTGGAATTGGGTTGTGGCAAAGGTGAATATACCATCGGTTTAGCACGTTTATTCCCCGACATGAATTTTATTGGCGTTGACATAAAAGGAGCGCGAATGTGGAAAGGAGCGACTGAAGCTCTTAGTGAAAAACTCACCAACGTGGCATTCCTGCGGACCAATATCGAGATTATCGACCGATTCTTTTCAGAAGATGAGGTGCAAGAAATATGGTTGACATTTAGCGATCCCCAAATGAAAAATGTACGAAAACGACTCACCAGTACGTTTTTTATGGAACGCTATCGCTGTTTTCTCATTGACGGAGGACTGATACACGTAAAGACCGACAGCAATTTCCTTTACACTTACACCAGATATATGGTGGAACACAACACATTACCCTTACTATTCAGTACAGACGACCTTTACCATACAGAAGGTCTTGATAATGCCACACGCCAGATACTGTTGATACAAACGTATTACGAAAGTCAATGGATTGAGAGAGGACTGAACATCAAATATATGAAATTCCGACTTCCTAAAAACATACCTCTCGAAGAGTCGGGCATAGAGATACCCATCGATGATTATCGAAGCTATCATAGAAATAACAGAAGCGATTTGGAAAAACGAAAATAAAATAATGTTAAAACGTAAAAAATTAATAAGACTTATTTTTTTGTTCTAATATTAATAATTACTTTTGCATCCGATTTTGACTGCAATTTTTTGTTTCCGCTCGTGAAACAAATTCAATCAAGTAAACTTATTACATACATTATGTATAGCAAAGACGAATTATTATCTAAAAATGTCGCCGAACTTGAGACTATTGCCATGCAAACAGGTGTTAATATCAACCCAGATGATAGTCAGGAAGATATTATTTACTCCATTCTCGACAAACAAGCAGAAGTAGAAGGCAACAAAAATCCACTCGGTACGAAACGCCGTAGGACACGTATTGTAAAGAAAGAGACCGACCGCGTCTATTCAGTAAACGGAAAAGAAGGTGAGAACTTTGACGTGAAGAAGACCGCCAAAGCAGTAACTGAACCAGCGTCACCATTCACTGACACACCAACAGTAACTGCGGCACCCACCCCACGGCCTAAAGGAAGACCGAGGAAAATAAAGCCAGAAATTGCGCCAATAGTTGAGGAGAAAACTGTCATTCCAGAACCGAAAGCAACAGTAACAGCTGTCACTGACCTGAAAACTGTAGTAGAAGAACTTGCATCCGCAGGAAAACAAAATATCAGTGAACAAGTAAAAGGATTGTTTGACGATGAACCGTTATCACCAACAGAGGAAATGGTTGGCGTGCCAGAAGCAGAATATATCCCAACGACTCCAGAGGCAGAAGTGAGCGACAGCCCGTCTGACCTGTTGGCACAGTTACAGGCAAAGGTTAACGCCCACAATGAGAATGCGGAGAACAAGGGCATTACAACTACAAATGGTATATGGGAAGGTGATCCAGGAGACGGTACTGACTTCTTTACCGTTGTCGACCTGCCAATAGAAGACCAAATGGCGGTTCCATCTTTTGACATATTCGACAATCCAACCACTCATGTTGACATGAATGCCTCAACATCGTATAATAACATCCTAAATGAAACGGAACAGACATCACAATATGACTTTGAGGACATCATCACAGCAAATGGGGTATTGGAAATAATGCCTGACGGATATGGATTTCTCCGCTCAAGTGATTATAACTACCTGTCGTCACCCGATGATATATATGTCTCCATAACCCAAATAAAGCGATTCGGTTTGAAGACAGGTGACGTACTGAATTGCCATGTACGCCCATCACGTGACGGAGAGAAATATTTCCCTCTTACCAGTATCGACAAGATAAATGGCAGAGACCCGGCGGAAGTGCGAGACCGTATACCTTTCGATCACCTCACCCCACTATTCCCAGACGAGAAATTCACTCTTAACGGAGATCCTTCAGCCACCAACCTCAGTACCAGAATTGTTGACTTGTTCTCCCCGATAGGCAAGGGACAGCGCGCACTTATTGTGGCACAGCCAAAAACTGGTAAGACAATTCTGATGAAGGACATAGCCAACGCTATCGCAGCCAACCATCCAGAGGCATACTTGATGATGCTTCTTATCGACGAACGCCCGGAGGAGGTTACCGATATGGCTCGAACTGTGAACGCAGAAGTGATAGCCTCGACATTCGATGAACCGGCAGAGCGCCACGTGAAGATAGCAGGCATAGTACTTGAAAAAGCAAAGAGAATGGTGGAATGTGGGCACGATGTAGTGATATTCCTCGACTCCATTACTCGTCTCGCCAGAGCATACAACACCGTATCTCCAGCAAGCGGTAAAGTACTTACTGGTGGTGTGGATGCAAATGCATTGCAAAAACCGAAACGATTTTTCGGTGCAGCCCGCAACATAGAAGGCGGCGGTTCACTGACAATCATCGCCACAGCATTGATAGACACAGGCAGTAAGATGGATGAAGTGATTTTCGAGGAATTCAAGGGAACAGGAAACATGGAACTGCAGCTTGACCGCACACTCAGCAACAAGCGCATATTCCCATCTGTCAACCTTGTCGCCTCAAGTACGCGCCGTGACGATCTGCTGCAAGACAAGACCACTTTAGACCGCATGTGGATATTACGCAAGTACTTGTCTGACATGAATGCCATAGAGGCGATGAATACAATACACGACAGAATGATGGCAACCCACGACAATGAGGAATTTCTCTTGACAATGAACTCATAGAAGAATACAGATAATAACTAAAAAATAAAAAACTATGTTTGAAGGACAACCTAAAGGTCTTTATGTGCTGGCATTGGCCAACACGGGTGAACGATTCGGATATTACACTATGATTGCCGTTTTCGCCCTGTTTTTGAAAGCCAACTTCGGTCTTGACCCAGGAACGGCAGGTCTTATTTACAGTTTCTTTCTTGGATTAGTCTACTTCCTTCCGTTTATCGGAGGAATATTGGCAGACAAATACGGATTTGGCAAGATGGTAACAATCGGTATACTCGTAATGTTTGCCGGCTACCTTTTCCTGTCCATCCCTCTTGGAGGCAATACCTTTGCCTTGATATGCATGTTGGCGGCATTGATATTTATCGGTTTCGGAACAGGACTATTTAAGGGAAACCTGCAAGTGATGGTAGGTAACTTATACGATGATCCTAAGTACTCTGACAAACGCGACGCCGCATTCTCGATTTTCTACATGGCAATAAATATAGGAGCTTTGTTCGCACCAACCGCAGCAGTAAAAGTCAAGGAGTGGGCAGAAATGAGTTTGGGCTTCTCCTCCAACGATGCATATCATTTCTCATTTGCCGTGGCATGTGCATCATTGGTAGTCTCAATAGCTATCTACTACATCTTCCGTCCATGGTTTAGGCATGTCGAAGGCGGAAAACAGCAGCAAAAGGGCGAAACGGCAATAAATGAGGAAAAACTCACACCGGCAGAGACAAAAGCACGTATCGTAGCTCTCTGTCTCGTATTCGCCGTAGTGATATTCTTCTGGATGGCATTCCACCAGAACGGACTTACCCTGACATACTTTGCCGACGAGTTTACAGCAAAGAGTGCTGAGGGAGTGGAGAGCATGGCATTTGATGTAACAAATCTCGTACTGATAATATTCATAGTCTACGCTCTTTTCTCACTGTTCCAAAGCAAGTCGGGCAAGGCAAAAGGCATTTCAGCAGCAGTAATAATAGTGGCATTGGTACTTTTATATGTCAAGTATATGAATATCAATGGTTCTATCGATGTCAGTGCACCTATTTTCCAGCAGTTCAATCCATTTTATGTAGTAGCCCTTACACCAGTAAGCATGGCTATTTTCGGTACACTTGCAAAGAAAGGAAAAGAGCCGTCTGCACCACGAAAAATTGCATACGGTATGCTTGTGGCAGCCATCGGATTTGCAGTAATGGCGTTAGGCTCATTAGGACTTCCCAGTCCTATTGACCAGAAAGCGGCAGGGGATGCAGCTACGTTAGTATCTCCTAATTGGCTGATTAGTACATATCTCGTGCTGACTTTTGGAGAACTTCTGTTGAGCCCGATGGGTATATCGTTCGTATCAAAAGTAGCACCACCAAAATACAAAGGAATGATGATGGGTGGATGGTTTGTTGCCACTGCAATAGGCAATTTGTTGGTAAGTGTCGGAGGCTATCTGTGGGGAGGACTACCTCTAATCTGCGTATGGGGTGTATTCATCATCCTATGCCTACTCTCAGCTATCTTTATGTTCTCCATAATGAAGAAATTAGAAAAAGTGTGCTAAACTAAAAACATATACAAGAAGTGGAAAGCGTTTTTGTCGTTTTCCACTTTTTTCAAAATACCTTTACTAACCTTTAAAATCTATAAACAAATGAATTATTCAAAAACTTATTCCCGCATTCTTCCCTTACTATTCTTGTTTATAACAAATACGTCAGACTGCTTCTCTGTGACAACACAAGACATTATCGAACAGCAGAGAATAAGTAAACGAGACTCTATATTAAATGTTATCACGGGAGCGAAAATTTACGACAACGAGATGATAATCACCAAACTCGGAGCGAAAGGTGACGGAAAGACCGACTGCAAACCGGCATTTGACAAAGCAATGAAACAAGCCGCGAAGAAAGGTGGAGCTCATATCATCGTACCCGAAGGCACATATTTAGTAAATGGACCAATAACATTTGTCAGCAACGTATGCCTCGATCTCTCAGAGAATGCCACTATACAGTTCTCACCCGACCCAAGTTATTACCTTCCAGTGGTGAACACCAGTTGGGAAGGCACATTCGTGCACAACTATAGTCCATTTATCTACGGTTATGGTTTACACGATGTATCGATAATAGGAAAGGGAATCATTGACGGAGACGCATCAACAACATTCGCCACATGGAGAAGCAAGCAGAATGAGGCAAAAGAAAAGAGCAGGGAGATGAACCATAACGAAATAGCAATAACAGACCGAGTGTTTGGTGAAGGCAGCTGGCTACGTCCTCAATTGATACAGTTTTATGACTGTCAGAACATCACATTGCAAGACATCTTCATCACCAATTCTCCGTTCTGGTGCGTACACCTACTGAAGAGTGAGAACATCATCTGTCGTGGACTGCGTTACGATGCAAAACTCGTAAACAACGATGGTATTGACCCGGAGTTTTCCCGCAACATCCTCATCGAAAATATCGATTTCAACAATGGTGACGACAATGTAGCGATAAAATGCGGTAGAGACAACGATGGTTGGGCTACAGCCATTCCTTCAGAGAACATAATAATCAGAAACTGCCGTTTCAAGGGATTGCATGCCGTGGTTTTAGGCAGTGAGATGTCAGCCGGCGTGCAGAATGTGTTTGTGGAAGACTGCACCTACGGCGGTTATTGCAAACGAGGTATTTTCATAAAGACAAATCCAGACCGTGGCGGTTTTATCCGTAACCTCTATGTGAGCAACTGCGAATTTGATGAGGTGGAAGACCTGTTCTATGTAACAAGCATGTATGCTGGTGAAGGATTAGATAACAACCATTTCACTACTGTTGAAAACCTATACGTTAATGGGCTCCGTTGCAACAAAGCAGCGAGCGGAGGACTGATATTACAAGGAACGACAGAAAAGCCTATTACTAATGTAGTATTCAACAACGTGGAAATTGGAGAAGTACCAAATGCGATAAGTTTCGACAATACAATAGATGTACAGATGACAAACTGCCACCTTGGTGGCAAAGCTGGAGTGCCTACTCAGGTAACAAACAGAGACAATCTGTTCAGATAATTAAAAACTAAATGCTAAAAATATAAGCTAAAAGTTTTTAGATAATGATATATTAAAAATAAAAAAGAGGGGAAGCCATATAGCTTCTCCTCTTTTTATTGATTAAAATACTATTTATTTAACCAGAATTTTCTTACCGTTCAGGATGTAGATACCCTTAGTTGGTGAAGATACACGCTGACCATTGAGGTTGTAATACAAGTTGTTACCATTTGTATTCAATGTTACACCGTTGATACCTGTTGCTGTAGAATCAATTGTGTAATTAAGAACAATCTCCTCACTGTTAGCATCGTTCTCACCATAGATGAAGTAACCCTCAGGTATTGTTACTACAACTGTTCCTTCCGTAGTAATTGCATCACTCAACGTAATTGTACATTCTATATAAGGATCAAAATCACCTTCCGGCTCTACTGGCTCGCAGTCAATCGTTCCTGTATATGCCTCACCATTTACAGTAATCGTGATTTCATCACCACTATATGAAGGAGCAACACCGTCTTCACATGATACAGTGATTGTCTCAAGACTTGCAACTATTGAACCATCTGCAGGGTCACATGTCAACTCACCGTCAACTTCCAAAGCACCAGTTACCCTGAAGGTAATTGTTATTGCCTCATTGTAAGTAGCTTCACCTGCTGCTCTTGCCTGTCTTGCATCACCCCATGTAAGGATACTATCTGGGATTAAGTAATGATATTGACCTGCTGCAGTGATAGTCTTGTCAAGTATCAGCTTAACACCGTTAGTTATTAATTCAACCTCTCCAGTCTCATCTGCATCAACCTCATCCTGATTGTCGATACTCTCATAATCAACAACCGTTGCTACTACTTCTCCATTAAGATCCTTGACTGTGATATTAGCTTCTGCCAATGTCTCGTCATCGAGAAGGAAGCCTACATTCTGGTTTGCTGTAATTGATATTGAGTTAATAGCATCTACCTCTTCGCCTTCTGCAGGTGAATATGTAAGAACTGATGTCTCACCGGTTACAGTATATGTAGCTGTAATCTCAGGACTTAAGCTGTTCTGATCATCACCAACATAGAAGAATCCTTCAGGGATATAGAGAGTGTATGTACCTGGCTCTGTAATAGCAGGGGTAAGAGTAATTATCTCAGCATCATTATATGCTACATCAAGTTCTGCATCATATATGTCTTCAATACCATCTGTTTCTACGGTTGCAACTACTTCACCATTTTCATCGGTTACTGTGATATCGCCTTCACTATGCTCACCCCAGTTAACGCTTAACTTGCCGCCTACCTGTATCTGGCTCAGTGTACCAACTTCCTCACCGTCAGCAGGAGTAAGAGTCAAGTTCTCATCGTTGTCTGTGGTATCCAAAGTTCCGTCAATTGAGAAGGAAACTGTAATATCTTCATTGTAAGTAGGATCAGCAATATTACCCCACATAAATGTGTTTTCAGGAATTACATACATATAATTTCCTTTTGCAACAAGAGTATCAGCGAGGACTAATTTCAAACCTACAGTAGGACCTTCTTCATACTCATCATCTTCAGCATAAAGTGACTCATAATCTACTATATTAGTCTTAACATCACCTGCAAGATTCTGAACATAGATATTTCCAAGAATTTCTTCATAATTATCCTCATCTGCCAAAGCGATTGCCTGGTCAGCCATAATTATAATTTCACTGATAGAAGAAACTTCTTCATCCTGAGCTGGTGAATATGTAATCTCGATTGACTCACCTGTTGCTGTATTAGTAAGGGTACCTGTGATAACAA
>JAJPYV010000139.1 GCA_021204735.1 Prevotella sp. | reverse complement strand
CATATTTACGATTGTTTTAGTGTCGCTCCCGAATTGGCTGCTCTATGAGGCAAGTATACTCATTGTAAAAATTACATGTGAAAAATCTATTAAAATAAATGCTTAAGAAAATAAGAACCATTCTCGCAACAATAGTGTTCATTATGGTAACACTACTGTTCCTTGACTTCACCGGCACGTTGCACCATTGGTTCGGTTGGGTAGCCAAAATCCAGTTTCTACCTGCTCTGTTGGCTTTAAACGTCGGTATCATCGTGGCACTAATCGTAATTACGATTGTTTTCGGACGAATCTACTGTTCGGTAATCTGCCCTCTCGGTATCATGCAGGACATTATCTCTGCCATTCACGGCAAGGTAAAGAAAAACCGTTTCAGTTACTCACCTGAGAAAAAATGGCTGCGCTACGGTATGTTGGTAGTATTCATAATCGCATTCATCGCAGGAATCAACATCATTGTCTCGCTCCTTGCGCCATACAGTTCCTACGGACGAATTGCCAGCAACCTGCTCCAACCGATTTACCTCCGGATAAATAATCTGTTGGCATATTTTGCTGAACGCATGGACAGTTATGCTTTCTACTCTGTTGATATATGGATTAAGAGTATATCTACATTTGTCATCTCCATAGTAACATTGCTGATTATCGGTTTCCTTGCATGGCGAAACGGCAGGACGTATTGCAACACTATCTGCCCTGTGGGTACTGTCCTCAGTTTTTTCGCCCGTTTCTCATTGTTCAAAATCCGTTTCACTCCTGAAAAGTGTGTGGCATGCAACCGTTGCGCAAAGAATTGCAAGGCTGCTGCTATCGACGTGAAAAACCATAGCGTTGATTACAGTAGATGTGTAGTGTGCGGTGACTGTATCGGCAAGTGTCATGAGCATGGCTTGAAATACTCTTTCAAAATACAAAGCCCAACGGCAAACACTTCAATTAATTCATCGGGTTCATCAAACGAGAACAAAGTTGATAACAGTCGCCGCTCATTCCTCGTGGGTGCTGCTATCGCTACATCTTCTGCTTTGTTAGCTCAAGAGGAAAAGCAGGTGCAAGGTGGCTTGGCTCTCATTGAGGATAAAGTTGCTCCGAATAGGAATACAAAAATCACACCTCCTGGCTCGCTCTCGGCTCAGAACATGGCAAAACATTGCACTGCTTGTCAACTCTGCGTTTCTGCTTGTCCTAATAGGGTGCTAAGACCTTCAACTGAACTGTCGAAATTCATGCAACCTACAATATCATACGAGCGTGGTTATTGTCGTCCTGAATGTACTCGTTGTAGTGAGGTTTGTCCTACTGGTGCAATCAAACGAATATCTCTTGAGGACAAATCGTCTATCCAAATAGGTCATGCTGTATGGATAAGGAAAAATTGTGTGCCGATAACTGACGAAATGTCGTGCGGCAATTGTGCTGCCCACTGTCCTGTAAATGCCATAACGATGGTTCCTATCAATCCTGACGATGAGAATTCACTCACTATCCCTGCTGTCAACGAGGAACGTTGCATTGGCTGTGGTGCTTGCGAGAACCTCTGTCCTGCCCGACCGTTCAGTGCTATCTACGTTGAGGGGCATGAGGTACATAAGTTTGTTTAAAACTTAAAGTTTTTGTTTTCAGAAATTCTTTAAGTATTTAATTTCCAAAACTAATAATAAAAATAATATGAAAAATATAGATAGAAGATATTTCCTGAAATTGCTTGGCGGTGGTGCTATTGCATCGTCAGCATTGCTTGCTGCCTGCAAGAAAAATGAGATTGTCAATACCACAAGTAATCAAGAACCGCCTATAGGGAAAATGACTTATAGGCTTGACCCTCACACTAAGAATAATATTTCACTGCTTGGCTTTGGTATGATGCGTCTTCCCACCGTTGATGATATATATAACTCTACAAGCGGAAATAAGGAAACAGAAATAGACCAGGACACAGTTAATCGTCTTGTTGATTATGCCATTGAGCATGGGGTGAATTATTTCGACACGTCTCCTGTTTATTGTCAGGGACTTTCTGAACGTTCCACGGGCATTGCTTTGTCACGACATCCTCGTGATAAATATTTCATTGCGACAAAAATTTCAAACTCTAATCCTGGCAGTTGGACAAGAAAGGCTTCTATTGAGATGTTCGAAAATTCTTTCAAGGAATTACAGGTTGACTATATCGACTACTACTTGCTCCATTCAATAGGCGGCGGAGATGATGCTCTTGCAACTTTCAACGGCAGATATATGGACAACGGTATACTCGACTTTTTGGTGGAACAACGTGAAAAAGGTCGTATCAGAAATCTTGGTTTCTCTTATCATGGTGATGTCAGTATCTTCGACATGTTACTGCAATGGCACGATGATGGCAGATATCATTGGGACTTCGTACAAATCGAACTCAACTATCTCGACTGGCATTTTGCTAAGGAGATTAATCCTCGAAACACGAATGCGGATTATCTTTACAATGAGTTGAAAAAGAGAAACATCCCTGCGGTTGTCATGGAACCGTTGTTGGGTGGCAGACTTTCTAACGTTCCTGACGCTATCATCGCCAAAATGAAAACTCGTGAACCTGAAAACAGTGTGGCAAGTTGGGCTTTCCGCTTTGCCGGCACTCCTGATGGTGTTCTCACGGTATTGAGTGGTATGGTTTACATGGAACATCTTAAGGACAACCTCCTTACTTATTCGCCCCTTAAACCGTTGACTGATGAGGAGAATGCTTTCCTCGAGGAAATCGCCAATGATATCTATAACCTCAAGACTATTCCTTGCAATGATTGTAAATATTGCATGCCTTGCCCATACGGTATTGACATACCTGGCGTTCTATTACATTATAATAAATGTATAAAGGAGAGCAACATGCCAAATAAAGGCACACAAGACCCTGACTACCGTCGTGCCCGTCGTGCGTTCCTCATAGGATACGACCGCAGTGTTCCGAAACTCCGTCAGGCAAGTCACTGCATAGGGTGTAACCAATGCAGACCTCTCTGCCCACAAAGAATAAACATTCCAAAAGAAATGAGACGTATCGATGACTTCGTTGAACGCCTAAAACAAAACAAAGATGAAATATAAGAGAATTACAAGCAAAAATGCGCCCAAGCAAAAACGAACTCTTAACTCTTAATTCTTAATTCAAGAGAAAATCAGCGAGCTGATTTTCTCTTTATCAAACACTTCATTTGCCACAACTTGTATATCTTCCGCCGTTATCTTGTCTATATCCCTGAATAATGACGTGATGTCTTTCTCCCAACCGTAATGCAAAAAACTTTTCCCGAAATCAAGGGCAAAACTCTCTCGGTTGTCGCATGCAACACCGATTTGCCCTTTTATCTGCTTCTTGGCGGCTGACAATTGTACTGCCGTTAGTGGTTTCTGTATCACCTTATCAAGTTCATGTCTAACTAACTTCAGACAATTTTTAACATCATCAGGATCGCAACCGAAATAGGTACACCATATTCCTGTGTCTGAATAGTTCACCGTCGAACTCTCAACGGTATATACAAGTCCGTGCTTCTCACGCAGCACCACGTTTAGTCGGGCATTCATTCCTGGTCCGCCTATTATGTTATTAAGCAGGTACATCGCCATGCGTTTCTTGTCGTGCACGTCATATCCCCTATTTCCAATCATCACGTGCGCTTGATGGGTGCTTTTCTCCACTGTCAGTTCCTTTGGAGTATATACTGGAATGGGAATTTTTGGTTTCACGTTTATCAACGGCTTGTTCTTCGGAAAGTCACTTGTAGCCTTTTCCAACATCTTCACAAGTTTTACAAACTCAATATCTCCGTATGCGAAGAATATGGCATTCTCTGGTTTGTAGAACTTCCCCGTGAAACGCATGATGTCATTATGGGTATATTCTCTCAACCGTTCTGCACGTCCGAGAATATTGTGACCAAGCGGATGACCTGCGAAAATGACGTTCTCAAACTCATCGTATATCAATTCCGACGGTGAGTCGTTGTAACTCTCTATCTCATCACATATAACTTCTTTCTCCTTCTCTAACTCCATAGGTGGATACACGCTATGGAACACCATATCTGTGAGCAAATCCACAGCAAGTTGCAGGTGGTCTTTGAGAATGGCTGAATAGTAAACCGTATCTTCCTTATTGGTGAAGGCATTCAAGTCGCCTCCTACCCTCTCAAGACAGTTAAGCACCTGCATCGCACTGCGCCGCATTGTTCCCTTAAACGTGGTATGCTCACAGAAATGTGCCATCCCTTCCTCACTCTCCTCCTCATCCCGTGTTCCTGCGCATATCTCGTATCCGCAATAAACCACAGGTGAGGATGACGTGAGGTGTATCAACCTAAGTCCGTTGGATAAAGTATGGGTGTTATATGTCATTCGCTCTCGTCGGGAAGCATTACCACAGTAACACTGTTGCCGCCACCGAATATCACATCCTTGACAAATTTTGCCAACTTCTCTGGTGTCAGTTCATTGACAATTTTCTTGTAATCGGTATATTGGTCTATGCCATACTCGTCGTAGTTGCTTAAGATGTCAAGCCAGTAATTGTTCTTCATGGCGTTCTCATCGGCACGCTTCAACATCAGTTCCTTTACCTTGCTGAGCATATCGGGGTCAATGGTTTCTGCCATCTTCTCCGCTTCTTCTGTCATAATCTTCAATGCGACATCACTCATTTCTGGCTTCATCGGACAGATACCTACCAATGCCGTGAACGGTACATCATTACCTATAATTGTCATTCCTATAGCTCCTGTTGAGTAAGCTGCACTTGCATCCTCGCGGATTTTCTGCAGGTAAATCATCGACAACACTTGTCCTGCTGCATCTGCGTATATGTCGTTCTCCATTGAGTATGGTATATCGTTATTGTACCAATACATATATGCGTTGGCTTTTGCTGTTTCCATCTTGCGCAAGAACTTGTTCTCTACCTTGCCCTTGTTATATGTTGTTACAGCTTTCCACTCTTCCCTTTCTACGCTTGCTGGCAGGGATGCGATATACTGCTCTATCAACGGACGTATAACATCCTCGTCAAAGTTGCCAACAAACGTGAATGTGAAGTCGGCTGCATTTGCTGTGCGCTCTTTGGCAATCTGCAATATCCTGTCATAATCAATTTTCTCCAAGTCTGCAAGCTCGATTGGCTTAAATCGTGGGTTATGGTCATATAACGTAACTTTCAAGGAGTCGTTGAATGCCCTATCAGGGGATATTTCCCTGTTCTTCAAGGCGTTTTCTAACATATTCATCATCGAGGCAAAACTCTTCTCGTCCTTTCTGATATCGGTGAAATAGAGATATACCATCTGGAACATCGTCTCAAGGTCTTTCGGTGTGGAGTTTCCTGTCACCCTCTCATGCAAAAGTGATAACGACAGATCTGCATTCGCCTGCTTGCCAGCAAGGGCTTTGGATAGTTCCGTACTACTGAAATTTCCAAGTCCGCTAACGCCTATTGCCTGATTGAACACAATCGCATTGATAATATCTTCCTCTCCAAGCAATGATGAACCGCCCTTTGATACCGCCTGCAACAAAACTTCATCGTCCTTGTAGTCGGTCTTCTTCAATATCACTTTGACACCATTCGAAAGCGTCAGTTCCTTGTAGCCTAATTCCGTATTCTCTTTTTCTGACGTAATCGAGCCCTTTGCTGGCAATTCAGAAATCAACGGCTCATCTCTTACTTCATCAACCCATGCCTCTATTTCCTCTGAATGTACGGTGTCTATTACTTTCTTGAATGCCTCAACTGTAGGATATACCTTGCCGTCTTTCTCATTGTAAATCGCTAATATCACTACGTTGGTATCAGTCTGACTGACAAGCTCTGGTAATACTTGATTTATTGCCTCAACCGGTATCATCGGGGATACTTGCTGCATCATCATGTACTCGTCTTCTATTGATGGCATCGGCTCGTTGGCGATGTAGTTCTGGGAGTATATGTTGCCGTAAACACTGTTGTCACGCTTGTCACGGTTGGTATAAGTCTTTTCCAATGCACTCAGATAATCGGCTTTTGCACGCTCAAACTCTGTTGCCGTAAATCCGTGCTTCAAGGCTCTCATTACCTCACGCATTGCTGCTGTAAGTGCTTCTACGTCTTTGCCGTCCTTAGGAAGAAAAGTTACATCGAATGAACCTTTCGTCCTTGAATAGATATAGTCGCCATCCTCAACTTCCGCATTCAAGAATGGGCAATCCTCCTCTTGTGAAATTTCTTCAAAACGGGCATTGAGCATCGAGCATACAAGGTCTATTGCGTATTTGTTGAGCAGGTATGCAATACTGTTCTTTTCTGCATCTGGCACGGCATCATGCTTGAACGACAACTGAACCATGTCGATAGTCTGCTCTTTGTCCTTATCGATTATTATTATCGGCTCGTTGTTGTCCGGCACTTCCTCAGCGACTACCTGAACGGCATTATCCGCAAGTGGTATGCTACTGAACAGGTCTTTTATCTTCTGCTCTGTTTTGTCAACATCCACGTCTCCGACAACAATCACTGCCTGATTGTCTGGGCGATACCATTTGTGATAGTAATCACGCAAGAACTCTGGTGAGAAATTGTCCACCACTTCCATAAGTCCTATCGGGAATCGTTTACCATACTTGCTGCCTGGATACAGGGTCTCAAGGTTGCGTTCCAATACTCTCATTGTCGGACTCATGCGCAGACGCCACTCTTCGTGTATCACTCCACGCTCTTTGTTAATCTCGTCTTCCTCTAACAGCAGTCCGTTCGACCAGTCTTTTATCACGAGCAGACAAGAATCGAGCGCTGACTCTCGTGCGGATGGTACATTGCATATACGGTAAACGGTTTGGTCAACGGCTGTGTATGCATTGAGGTCTGAACCGAACTCGACACCAATGGAACGCAGGTATTCTATCAGGTCATTGCCTTTATAGTGTTCTGAACCATTGAACGCCATGTGCTCAAGGAAGTGAGCCAATCCGCGCTGATCTTCTTCTTCCTGTATCGAACCAACCCGTTGTGCAATGTAAAAATTCACACGATGTTCTGGATATCCGTTCTGACGAATATAATAGGTCAACCCGTTTGACAGTTTTCCTGTCCTGACTGCCGGATCTACTGGCACTGGCGGCATCTGCATCTCCTGTGCCACGATTGCTGTGGCACTAACAAATAGCAGTGCCGCAATAGCGAATAGCTTTTTTAATTTCATATTATTATCTTGTTTGTATAATCTATTTGTTGCAACTCCAAAGCATAAATATACATTTTAGCGTTCAAATTTAGCAAAAAACCATTGTCCAATCATTAAAACCACCGAAAAAGAATATTTATTTAACACATATCACCAAAATACCCAATAACAGTTAAAACACACCTCATGCTAAAATCCTCTCAAAAAAATTTCAAGCAATGATGCACTCAAGCGATATCGAATTCTTAATTCTTAATTTCCATCGTCCGTCAATATCCGCCAAGTAGCCTCAAGCGCAAACTCAAGAGGAATGAATTTTTAATTTTTAATTTGAAAATTTTTCTCCGAAAAATTTTCACTATTTCTCGGATGGTGCTTCAATATTTCCTCTCTCAGTGTTGCTGTGTCCAAATGTGTGTATATTTCGGTTGTCCCTATACTCTCATGCCCAAGCATGCTCTGTATGGCACGCAAATCTGCTCCGCCCTCAAGTAATGCCGTTGCAAAACTATGACGCAAGGTATGTGGACTGATTGTTTTTGTAATTCCGGCTTCCTCTCCAAGTCGCTTTATCATTATCAATATCATAGTTCGTGTCAAATGCACCCCACGACGATTCAAAAACACATAATCTTCCTCGCCTGGTTTGATTTTCATCTGGTTACGCATGGTGAACCAATAGCCCAACTGTTCTATGGCACTCTCTGAAATCGGCACAAGGCGCTCTTTCCGCCCCTTGCCTTTCACCCAGATATATTGTTCATCAAGATATAGGTTGGAGATTTTAAGATTGATGAGTTCACTGACACGCAATCCACAACTGAACAATACTTCAATAATAGCCTTGTTCCTGTGCCCCTCCCACTTACTAAGGTCTATCGCTTGTTCTAATTGGTCTACTTCTTCAGTGGATAACACTTCTGGCAAATGCTCTCCTATCTGTGGCGACTCAAGCAATTCGGATGGATCATTCTCAACATACCTTTCTATCACAAGAAAACGATAGAATGCTCTCACTCCACTCAATATCCTACATTGTGAACGTGCCCCGATACCAATATCATGCAACGAGGCGGCAAATGTCCGCAAATCATCCAATTTTGCTTCCTCAGGTCGGATGTTCTCCGCACTTAAGTATTTCAACAGTTTTTCAATATCCCGCATATATGCGTCTATGGTGTTGGGCGTCAGGTTGCGCTCCAATTTCATGTAACGCTGGTATGCCCGTATAATATTAGCAGGATTTTTGTTTCCCTTTTCCATTTATTTTATTACTTTTGCAACAACGACGGTAAGAAACGACTCATAATTATGCCGCTCTTTCCGTCTCACCGCAAAATTACAAAAAATTATTTGATTATGAAAATACTTATCATCAACGGTCCCAACCTTAACCTACTTGGTGTCAGAGAACCTGGAATATATGGCAAAAGTTCTTTCGAGAATTATCTTCCAAAACTCCGTGAACGTTATCTCGATGTGGAAATAGAGTACTATCAGAGCAATATCGAGGGTGAATTGATTGACAAGATGCAGGAGGTTGGGTTTTCATACGCTGGTATCGTCCTCAACGCCGGGGCTTACACTCATACGAGCATCGCTCTGCAAGACTGTATCAAGTCGCTTACTTCTCCAGTCATTGAGGTGCATATATCCAACGTGCATACTCGTGAGGAGTTCCGCCATAAGTCAATGATTTCCTGCGCTTGCAAGGGTGTAATCTGTGGTTTCGGTCTCGACTCTTACCGCTTGGCTGTTGAGGCTTTATTGGAAATGCAGGGATAAGTCTGGAATATGGATTCTGAACTCGAAAGCTACATCCTTGAGCATATCGAACCAGAAGGTGATTATCTTTATCGCTTGTGGCGCTCTACCAACGTTAAACTTATCAATGGCCGTATGGCAAGTGGTCATCTGCAAGGTCGCTTGCTCAAGATGTTCGTGCGCATGATCCGCCCCAGCAACATTCTTGAAATCGGCACTTTCAGTGGTTACAGTGCCATCTGTCTTGCGGAAGGTCTTGACAAGGGGGGTATGGTCTATACTTTCGAGATTGATGACGAATTAGAGGATTTTACCCGCACATGGATTGAGAGCTCTCCCGTTGCCGACAAAATCCGTTTTTTTATCGGTGATGCGATTACAGAAGCTCCTAAATTGGGCATCTCTTTCGACATGGTTTTTCTTGATGGTGACAAGCGTACTTATACCGCCGCATACGAGATGTCGCTTTCTGTTCTTCATCCTGGTGGTTTCATCATCGCTGACAACACTCTTTGGGATGGTCACGTCCTCGAAATTCCTCATAGTGGTGACCATCAAACTGCCTCAATCGAGACTTTCAACGATATGCTCGCTCACGACAACCGTGTCGAAAAGGTCATCCTCCCTATCCGTGACGGCATGACGATTATCAAGAAAAAAATGAGATAGCTCTTCTTTTCAATCGTTTGCATAGTTATTTCCCCTTATTGTGGAGCATGTTCGGAAACACCTAAACCGATAATTTCTTACCTTTACAACAGAAACTTAAAAACGTAAGACCGTGAAAAGATTTTTTACTTCATTTATTTTCGCCCTTTCTGTCATGCTCACCATGGCACAGGGGTGGCCCGCCAACTGGCAGGGCGTGATGCTGCAAGGCTTTTACTGGGACTCATATTCTGACACGCAATGGACTAACCTCGAATCGCAGGCTGACGAACTTTCTGAGTTTTTCAAACTTGTTTGGATTCCTCAAAGTGGTAATTGTGGCTCTGGCAACTCCATGGGATATAACGACCTCTACTGGTTTAACGATTACAACAGTTCGTTTGGCAACGAGCAGCAGTTGCGCTCTATGATCAGCACATTCAAGTCGAAAGGTATCGGCACTATCGCCGACGTGGTCATCAACCATCGTTCGTCTCTTGCTGACACGTGGATGAGCTTCCCTGTCGAAACTTACAAGGGCATAACCTACACAATAAATGCTTCTGACATATGCTCTGATGATGACAGTGGAAAGACTGCCGCAAACGCTGAAATCATTCCTACAGGGGCTAAAGCTGTCTGTTGGAGGCATCT
>JAJPYV010000191.1 GCA_021204735.1 Prevotella sp. | reverse complement strand
GGGCGTTCCGCTTCAACAAGACTGACCTTGATATAAGACCGATATATCACAGGCTCTACAACAGAATCGAGGCACATATCTGTATATGTTTCACGGCATACACGGTCATGTTGGAATTGGAACGCATATTGAAGGCGGGAGGAGACAGGATTTCTCTTAAACGCGCTATGTTCCTCTCGGAGAGAATTTACCAATTATGTTATGTCAATCCGTTCAACCGAAAGAAACAGTCCATAATCCTGGACAGCAAATATAAAGACGAAGTGAACGAGTTATTAGGGATAGTGAGCAATGGGTGCGGAAAGGGAATTTGAAATCCTGCTTACGTATTGGCGAAAACAAGAAATTTGTGTCCGATAAAATTTTTTATCGGACACAAATTTTTGGTAATGAAATTATATGAGTTCTTATTTTATTTGTCGGATAAGGCAACCAGGAGTGAAATTATTACCACTTGTTTTTTTAAAGGTTGTGCAACCTAAGGTAGCACCTTCTGCCATTTCCTCTACTGCCATATAGCGATTGTCCCAAATAAGATTCTGAACAGGCTTCACTTCGCCAATCTTCTTATAGGTAACTTTACCATTATCATCTTTGATACGTTCCAACACCTCGAAAACAGAGTTCTCGGTTATACCTTCTTTCTTTCCGATTTTAGCCTCCATTGTCTCTACATTCAATGGGGATTTTATCTGGAATGCTTGGAAGGACTGTTGGAGATTTGCAATATTTTCATCTAATGCACGCTGGCAAGCCTTACGCACCATACGCTCTGGTTGGTCTTCGCGGATACCCATAAAAGAAGTGTTTTTACCACTGCTCATCTGGTCGCCAATATATTTCAACTTAAATGAACCACGCATATTTTCAAAAGCATCTTTGTCGTTCCAAGCTGTGTTATAAAGATTAGCTTCTTCTTCTTCTGTCCAAACCAACTGATAGAGAGAAGAATGTACACGAACAGAGAATCCTTTAAAGGACTCTGCGATATCACCTAACGAATTACCCAAATCAGAAAAACTATCACTACCTGTAACTGCGGAAGCCAAAGAGCCTAAAATTCTAAGTCCCATACCGACAGCCTTTGAACCTTTAGACTTGTCTATATATGTAATGTCGTTTACAAGAACGAATGTGTTCTGGATGAGATCCTCACCAGCATCAGCAAGGACAGCCAAGCCTCGAATATCAGTTGCAGCCTTAGCCTTTTCTATTTCACTGGCAGCATATATACCACGTTCACAAATAAGCTCAGTATCCATATTACCCGTCAGAGGATTGTAGTCATACCATTTGGCAACAAGACGGCTTGCAACCTTGTTCTGCTCAAGGAAATTGTTTATTTCAGCTTTACCCTTTGGACCTTCCTTCTTATTTACGGTCTCTTGAGACAATTTTTTCTCTACACTAATGACCTTTACCGCTAAATCATGGTCATTATAAGTATCTGGCGTAGGAATCTCAGTAAAGCATTGCTCTATCTCTTTATGAAATTTTGTGTCAGAATGGGAGATAAGAAGTGAGTATAAGGAACTGCGTCTGTATGTCTCATCTATATCCCTTGTTCTGCTTTGTGCCATAGTCTGATTTACGAAGCAAAGAATCAAGGCACTTGCAATTATTATCTTTTTCATTATTGTGTCTTTTTATATGTTAGAAATCCCAAATGTTATCGCCTATTGTGTCTCCAATTTTGAAAGAATTACGTGCATCATTAGTCCATGCGGCTATTTTGTGCGCATTAACAGCATTGACTTCCGTAATATCATGTGATGTCATGTAGTCATATACTTTATTGACAAGTTCTTCGTTTGCTACAGAGCAAGGAATAACTTCTTTACCATCTAGGAGGAGACCATACAATCCCTTGGTGTCTTTTACGACAAGTCCGATATTTGTATGTGTCATTTCTGTGTAGTCTGTTGCTGACAATATTGGTGCAGAAGTGCCGTTAAGAGAAATGTTGTCGACCTTGGAATAATTGTCATTTTCCGCAACCCAAACCTGAACTTTTCCATCGTTGTTTACATAGCAGCAAACCTTATTGTAGTTGAGAGGTACGATGACATGATTATCTTTATCGATAAGTCCTGTTTTTTTTGTGAAAGAGCCATCGGGTGCTTTTGCAACTACGGCATAGTTACCTATAAATGCTGTTCCGTCATCATAGTTAAGTGGAATTACCGTATTACCATTCTCATCTACATAGCCAAACTTTCCGTTGCTTGCTTTTACACCATACAAACCATTATTAGCATCAATTAAGCTTAAACATTCTATAGGAACAATATCTTTACCTTGCCTTGTTATCAAACCATATTTGTTCCCTTTACGAACAATAAATCGGTCTTCTGCTATTGTTATTTCATCATAGTTATCAGACACTTTATTCCCGTTTTTATCAACCACGTAGAAATTGCTTTTTGTCTTTGGGTCATAAGACATAGAGTACCCTTCCTTTATTGGAAGATACTTTCTTGAATCGTCGAGTGGTGTAAACGCCTGAGAACTTAGGTCATAGAATCCCCATGTCTTATTTTTAATTACTACGGATACACCCTCTGACGGAACACATAAATTGCTTAAATCTGAACTAGAATCTATTATTTGTTTTCCATTCAAATCATAAAGCGTAAATACCCCTGTTTTTTTCTTGTTTTTTGATAATTTAGTAGCTGCAATATAGGGATAATCGGAATTTATCCATGTGATATTAAAGTTCATCATTGGCATCAATCTCTGGGGGTCACTCCAGTATTCTTTGTGTGCCAACAAAGAATCGACACCGAGAATATTCAGACTACCAAATACATCATTTGTGAAACTGTTGAAACTAAGACATCCTTCTTCTTCTGGAATAATAACGTTGCCGTCTTTGTTAATCAATGACCATTTAAAACCTTTCTTGTTTCTTACAGCGGCAAGTCCTTGATTGTTGAATGGTGTTATGACATTATATTTGGCGGGAAATACTACATTTCCGTTCTTATCAAGGAAGCCAAATAAGTTCTTTTCCTGATATGCAATCAACTGATCATCCATAAGGTTGCTTAACTCTTGGTATTTTGGTTGTATCAAGGGCTGTCCATCTTTGCGTATAATGCCCCATTTAGCACCTTTTACGCCATAACTTAACGAGCCTTTAAAACCAAAGACACAAAGTCCAACGCGGTTACCGGGTGTAGATTCAGTACGCTTACCTCCGAGAGCCACTAACCAATAGTCAGTACCATCATAGGGCGCAATGATTGAATAACCGAGAGATTTTCCAATGGCCTTGCCACTTTTGTCAATAAGTCCGAACATTTGCCCTTTTCTTACAATTGCAACACCATACTCATTGAACGGTCTTGCCTCATCCCACTGTGGCTTTATGGTGAAAGTTGTGCTTCCCTTTTCACCATAGCCGAATTGACCTTTGTCGTTGTGCATTGGTACTAATGTCTGGGCGTATGTCGATAGACACAACCCCATTGCCAATGCTAATGACAATACTTTTTTATTCATATTCTGTTGGTTTTTGTTAATGATTTTACTTAAGGTTAAACAGTTTTATGTTGCTATCAAACTTGCCCCACATTACAGGATGCTGAGAATGGGGGATCTTTGCCGCATATTCAGAGACTTCCTTATACACATAATTGTAAATTTCCAAAGCTGTTATATATTTGTCTGTATTGCTATCTGCTTCTCCACTCAATCCCTTGACAAGATAATAGGTGAACAAACTGTTACCACTCTCCTTCATCTCTAATGAAGTCTCGTCAGTTTGTGATGAAAGGAAATATATTACATCGCCATTTCTTGCTGACTGTACAGAGATGTTAACGTGCTCTCCCTTGCGTAGTCCACCGGCAAAACATGCGTCGGCGAACACCATTTTCTGCCCTGCTCTACAGTTTCGGAACAGTATCTGCATCTCAGCATAGCTAAGACCACCCATGTATTTCTGAGCTCCTGTGGCAGAAGTGGTAGCCATATCATAACAGCAGAAACCACCTTCATAACCATGTCCGCTGAAATAGAATATCATTTTATCTTGAATAGTTGCTTTTGCAAACACACTTCTAAGAGCTGATATGATATTTACATGAGTGGCATCCTTTCCTAATAGCACGGTCGTTTCTGCCCCTTGAGTGCTCATAAGTTGGGCAAACACCTTGGCATCGTTTTCCGTAATTGTCAAGTCGTTGATATTCTCATAATCAGCAATACCCACACACAATACGTAAGTCTTCTGCCCCATTGTAGAGAGAGGCAGATATATTGCGATTATTAAGATTAAAAGTAGCCTGTTCATGTTGGTTGCTTAAGATTAGCGATACAGAAGATGTATAATTTGCTGCGGCTGGTTCTGTGCGTATGCCATTGCAATCTCTCTTGCGTATGTAAGACGTTGTGACTCAATGGAGGCAAGGTCGCTCCATTGTTTCATCTCAAATTTCCACTCCTCACCCATGTGCTTTTTTATCTCGGCAACAAGTTGCATAGCATCGCCATAGCAGGCAGCATCAGGATATATTTCTGAAAGGAAAACACTGGCAACAGCAGCGTTCTCTTTAGAAAAACCCGTCATCCATGCCGCCTGAGCTTGTGCAAGATTTTCCTCACACTGGCGGTCTATATATTCCTGATATACAATTTTTATTTGTGCAACGGCGGCAGCATAACCAGTGGAACATTCTGGGATAGATAGCAGTTCATAGAGTGCTTCCTCATAATTTCTTATTGAAGCAGCAGTCTTAGCTTTCATTATTATGTTCTGGTAGTTATTGTCATACCACTCTATGATTTTCTTCTTACCGCTATCTATAAAGTCATTAAGATTGCGGTTCTGTGCGTTTAGTCTGCGAATGGCACTATTGTAAGCTTTTGTATCGTTATCTCCTACACCATTCACATCCATCGTATAGGATGAAAATAATGTACCTTGTTGTATATCACCAATATATAAGGTGAGGGATAGGTTTAGCACTGTCTTTTGAGGTGAACCGGCGATAATATGCTTTTCAACAATATCTGGTTTCACCACAATACCAAACTGGCAATTGATAAACTGTGCCACATCGTTTCCTCCTACCAACACTCTGTTAAGGACATTTTTTATATAATTTGCGCTCAGCGGTGTCATTCCTTCCACATCATCAGGAACAACTACCTGCATTGGTATAGCACAATCCTGGGCATGGACAAACATACATGATGCTACCATACACAATGAAACAAAAAACTTTTTCATGTCACAAAAATTTATTTTTCACCAATAATAAGTTCAAATCTTCCTAATGTGCGACTTCCGCCCTGTTTGGAAGGAATCCCCAAACTTGTGAGATACTTTCTCAAATCTCGTCCGAATGTTCCTGCATCTTGTGGACGCTCTGACTCGTCAAAGAGGGCAATCTTCACATCTTGGAAAGTCATTGAGGTTTCTGTGTCATCCACAATATCATAAGAGCGACCAATGGCATTGTCTGACACCCAGTCTTCGATTATCTCACGAAGTTCCTTCCCGTTATATTCTGTCTCCATGTCTATACTACTGCCATCATCAAAGCAATTGATTATCAAAGCCACACCGCGACCATTTTGCAGACAATCGTCAAAATATTGCTGCAACTGTGACAGGAAAGTGTCCATATTGTTCAATACAGCTTCTTCCACAAGAGCGGGGACTTCTGCTGAGATTGAAGGCTGACCACTGCCAGACACAGAAGCGATAGAGTTGTATGTGTATGCATCGTATGCACTCAGAGTATAAGATACTGTTTTTTTAGGTCCCGTGGTGCTGACTTTCCAATCTACGTCGAAGAGAATATCTGCTTTCGCCTGCATATTGATTTCATCCATGAACGAAACAGCTAAACCACTGCCTGTTGTCTTTGATGTCATACCACTGTTACGGGCTGCCTGCGCTTTAACGCCACGAATAGAAGTCAGAAAGTTTACTGTTGAGTATCCTCTTTCGTTCATCTGTCCCTCAATCTTCGCTATTGCAAGATTCAAGTCTTGACTTGTCTGGAGGGCAACTTCATAGTTAGGTGTCAGCTCTACTGTACCTTGGTCATCATTCTGTTGCATGTAACCGTTTGCTGCACACCATGTTTCTGCTGGGCGAACCATAATTCTTGGCTTTTTTGCACTTACCTGTCCTGCCTGGGCATAGCATATTATTGTGCAAACAGACAATATTATTGTAAATAGAATTGTTTTTTTCATAATAGTAAATTATTTGTGTAATACGTTGTCATTCTGCAAACGCTCTCTTAGTTCAGAACGAAGCACTCTGACTGTTACGCTCATTTTTCTTCCGTATTGATATTTTTCGACATCTCTACTACCACTTCTTTCGTCAACGGTTGAAACATACTTCATGTATTCTCCGCCGTCTGCAAAGAATCTTTGGAAATATTCTCTATATCGCTCCTCTGCGTTAGGAATGTTTAATACAGGTCTCTGTTCGCAGCTGCTGTTGCCATCATGAATGCCGTTGAAGATAACTTCACGCACAGCATTCTTTTTTGCCTGTTCTACTGCATCAGCTCGATTGCGCCCTTCACCCCATGATAAAAGAGTCTGCGAGCCATCAAGTTCTACTCCAAGACATTGGATTTTATATTCTTGATATGCACTCGCCGTTGTTTTGTGCGAGCATCCTGTAGTGATGCACGCAGCAATAATAATCAGAAAATAAATTGACTTTCTCATAATCTTTAGAATTCATAACCTAATTTAATGCTTACGCCACTATAACACTCATCGCTTTTCTTCCAAGTATCAGACTGTTGCAAAGTATAACTTATACCAACAAGAAAACTACCACGTTGCGTACCGAAACGGTATCCTATAGTTGGTGAAAAATATATACCACCACGAACTTCACCGCCCAAATCGACAGACCAATATGGAACTGCGCCACGGTCTTGTTGAGAAATGATGTTGCCTCGAATGTCAGCGAAGATAGGAAACGTCCATGCGACATCAGAACTGCGAACATGATCGTTATTTATATAGTAACGTAGTCCTAAACCTATACCGACTCTAAGGAACTCATTAAAGCGATAACCATTAATCCAGTCGGCACCTATATTCTGCATATTCTTATGGTTGAACCGCAGAGTAGTTGTTACATTTGCGGTTATCGTAGTCCAATATCCACTTTCTTTGATATTGTAATCGGTGTAATGTGTTCTGTTTTTAGGAAGTTCCGGTAATCTCACTTCTTGTGCATATATGATTGTTGCACAAAAAACAAAAGATAATAGAAATAATTTTTTCATAATAGTGGACTTATAAAGTTAAAAACCAAGTTTTCGTATGATGCCAGCCTCTTCCATAGCCTTTCTTAGATTATCTTTGGCTATTTGCACGGTAGCTGTCACCTCATACCCTTTACCAACTTGTGTCGTGGATAGTGTTCCTTCAACTACATCAGCATAGTTTTTGAAATCCTGTTGGAAAAATGCATTGAAGAAATCAGAGTATTGTGTCTCTGCCGAAGTAGAGGAACAGAGAGGTTTCTGTGGTGAACCACCTTGTCCGCCTGCAACCCCTTTGAATAATGCGCCATGAACAGCACATTTTTGAAGAATTGTGTTGTTTATGTCGCTTTTCTTTGTAACATAGGCTGTTACTTCTACAACCCAATAACCTTGCTGACCACTTCCGTTGCTCTTTATGCTGTACTGAAGCTGAGAGGCATCGTTGTCTTTGGCATAAGCCACATTAACTGATACGACAAATGCAATCAACAGTAATAGTTTTGTGATGATTTTGTTCATAGTAATCGTTTTTGCCTGTTCTAATCATAATTAGTATTAGCTGGCTCCTACTAACAATTATTATCAACTTTTGAAACATACATAAAAAACGTGGAGCCAAGTCCTGTTACTCGTTCCACGTCCAAAAGGCCTTCGCATTGCCCGATTAGTCGAAACGAGCAACGTCGGCCCCACGCTGTGCGTGTAGTAAATATTTATCCTAACCCAAACCATCAATATAATGATGGTAAAAGGATATGATACCAACTGTACACAATACACATAATGGGGCGTTTCGTTGCTTTTGTTCTTGACTAATCAAACTAAATTTGCGAAGTTTATTTGGACGTCAGAACGGATGCGCAGTAAACGCCTTAATATGTATGTGCTCACTTTTTATGTGTTCCTCAAAACATGTATAGTTTCCGAGAAAACTTAAGCAAGCGTTACAAAGTTAGTTAGAAAATTTTGAATAACAATCAAAAATCATTACCAACCGAATATTTTAAATAAATTTAACTATAGTTTCAGTGCTCTAAAAAAGTATGTAAAAAACAGCAACATTCTTGTCTCTTATCGCCACCGTAATGATTTCTCTCTATATCTTCTTTAACGGACATTGATAAAAAGGATAAAATAGTAGAACACGTGATTTAAGGGCATACCCAATAATCATTGAGAGTGGGTCTATAATTTCCATTTGTTAGGCATTGTGTATTTGCCAATTATTTCTGGCATTATAGCTGCCTCGAAACGCCTTTGGTTTTTAAGTAATAAAACAGGCTTACTCCTATGATGAATAAGGTTGTCTTTTAAGTCATTACTATAATTTGAAGGAGGAAAATAAACCTTGATGGATTTATTAGGATAATGCTTTTGAATAAATTCAAGAGGAGGAACTAAGTCACTGTCAGCACTTACCAATGCAACTGTATCTGTATTGTCAAGAACACAATCTTCTATCATTCTGACAGAAATATTTACGTCAGTTTTCTTTTCTTCTGGTCTTGAAATATCTCCCTTACAATAAGGACAAATGATGTGCTTTTCCAAATATTTACCTCTTATTATCTCAAAGCGATCTCCATTCAGAAATTTGTTTGCATTCAAGAAAGCACTTTGCCTGCTACTTTTTTGTGGATTTAGAGGGGAAGCTGTAAAGTATATTACCTTTTCTAAAATTTGATCTTTTCCAAGGAAACTCTCGAAAAACTTGACAATATCCAACCAATAATAACGTTTCCATATAGGTTCGCTCTTTTTTGTTCTCCTCAAACCATAATAAAAGTTGAAACCATCAATATAAAATGTAACTCTTTTCTTGTTTTCCATACTGTTATTACATTAAAAAAGCCACTCGTAAGTGGCTCTATACCTTACAAGAAAGTAAGGCGTTGCTTTAATGTTGCAAAGATATGGATTTTTCTTAGATTTACACAATAAAATGCCGAAATAATTAAGATTTTAACAAAAAAAGTACTGATTTGATAGAAGATTAATAAAATACAAAAGCGTGTTGCATCTACTGTATTTTACCTGAACAAATCGCCAAAACTGCCTTTCTTAAAAATTTATTATTTCAAGAGAATAAATATTTTACACTCAAAAAAATTTGTTACATTTGCATATTAATCTAATAAACTGAACATTACATTAAAAAATAATAAAGGATGTTTTTTTTACATGGCATTAGCAATAGTATTGCCATTAGTGTTTACCTCTTGTTCAGACGATGATGATGATTACGCCAGCAAAGAGCATGACACAAGTATATGTAGCGAGTGGATAGAAAACAGCAGCAATCGCTATATATTTGATTACTATCGTTTTTATAAAGATGGAACAGGAATTCATGGCTCATACGAGTCTGATATTGATTGGATTGATGAAGACGATGACATTACGTGGTATACCGAGGATAATAAATACCTTTATATCGATGGTGCAAAATATGAATATTGGTGTGATGGATCTTCCCTTGAATTAACAAGAAATGGCAAGACAAAATACTATTACGAAAAATAAAAAAGTAGTTTGATGTGTATACCCACGAATTTAGTAAACTATCTGCTCTTAAATTGAGCAGATAGTTTTTTGTTTTCACTCCTTTTTCCACAAAAAATTGTATATTTGTATTCAAATAGCTATTTATGAGTGAATTTGATGAATACTCGTTCATGGTGAACCAGGGCTTGCGTAATGTCATTTTGGGCGAGAATAACAAGTTGAGCAACAGGTCTATGTTAGTTAATGTTGCCACCACACAAACCGAAGCCAAAAGTGCAACATCAGAAATTTCAAAGAGCAAAATTTGCACTTTGAACTGTACAAAATTTTGATTATGGAGAAAAAAAGTAAAAACGACAACGTCGTACTCCCGGCACACCTGTGAGTCCTTTTACCCCAGAAATAGTATGGGATTTGGATGGTTATCCTATAAATGCAAAGTATCCCCCTGACATAAAGAAATATGGATACACATTCAATGGCTATCCTAATGGAAATTATGAGACATTCTTCTACGACTTTGCAGTACATCGTTATGACTTAAGGTTTTCCTATAAGGGCAAAAACTATTACGTTGTTTCATCAATGGATCATGTGGCATTGTGTGATGATCATTTCACTGAGGAATACGAAGTTTATCCTCATGCGAATGCGTTCATAGAAAACTTCAAAATCGACGGAATACCGCTTATAGACC
>JAJPYV010000110.1 GCA_021204735.1 Prevotella sp. | reverse complement strand
GGCATTTGTTATTATATCAAGGACAAATCATATTCAGGTGATTGTAATTACACTCTCATGAGGGATGGAAAGGCCATAGACTGTATGAGAGACTTGTCGGTTTTTGACATACTGATACGAGAGCCAATACTCAACGATATTGTAAAGAAAGTACATGAAAAGGCAGTTGAGGATGAAGTTGGATTTGTAGATACGATTATATCGTCAGATACGCCATTTGGCATCCCTTCCAATCCGAGGTCGAGCAAGAAAAATCCATTTGTGGTGTATGAGACAAAAGACGAAGACCATGATGTTCTTTTGTTCCATATTGAGAAGCTGCACAGAAAGATAGAATATTGCAGCAGGAAACAAGTTCGGAAGAATGTACAGGACATAAAATATGACAAGGTTTTCGTACCATGTTCTGGCGGTTCTGGCGATGATAAAATGGTTATTGGAGTTCCGGAATTGGCTCCTGCCAATTCGGTTTGTTCACAGTCGTATTTATATGCTAAATTCTCATCTCCTAATGAGGCAAGTAATTTCTTGTCGTATATGAAGACAAAGTTTTTCAGGATATTGGTGTCTGCGGTGAAGATTACACAGGCATGTCCGAAAAAAGCATATAGGTTCGTGCCAATGCAGGATTACAGTAAACCTTGGACTGATGAGGAATTATATGCAAAATATAGCCTTACAGATGAGGAAATAGATTATATTGAAAATAAGTTGGACATAATGCCTGTTACGGAGTAAAATAAAAAAAATAAATATTCAATGCGGCAAAATTTAATCAGTCTTGCAACCCTTTTAAAATTACAATCAATTTATCAAATAGAAACAATAAACATTGTTTTTGCAATTCAGATTTGTGAGACATGTTTGCCAAATAAAACTGTAAATCTGCACTACAAGTACCTGTAATGCAGATTTATCTTTCAAATTTGTGAGACACGTTTGCGAAAACGCAAATTTTCGAATTTGTGAGACAGTGTCTCACAAATTCAAAAAATAACCTTTATTTCAGCAGTTGCGGCAGGAACGAGGATATAACGAGTATCACAATTCCCACGACAAGCACGGTGATTGTCTTGTGCGAGCAACCCTTCCACTCCTTGAGGATGATACCCCATACATTACTGAATGTAACGTTCAATGCCATTAGTATGCACCACGAGAAAGTGAGCAGTACTGGTGAATCGGTAAGGAATCCCTTGCCAAGGCTCAGTCCGAAGAACTGGCTGTACCACAACAGACCGGCAAGTGCACAGAAAATGATGTTGTTGAGATAAAGAGAAGTCTGACGATAGTCACCCCAGGTGCGGTTCTTACCATTCTGATAGAAACAATACACGGCATTTGTGATGAATCCACCGAGTGTTACAAGAAATGTTGCAGGCAAAGTACGGAACATCGGATCGGTAGCCTCACCGAAATTGAGGTTCTCTCCAAAACCAAGACCGATACTGAAACATGCGCTCATAAAACCGGCAAGCAGAGCAACAATAATTCCCTTTGTGAAATTAAAGTCCTTTACCGCTTTTTTCTTCTCCTCCTCACTCAACGACTGTGATTTCATGTTACCAGCGATACCAATAACGGCAATACCGGCAAGTGTAACCACAACGCCCACTATGACAGGCATCGTCAGGTCGTGTGTGTTACCTGTGAATATAGGTGTAAGGATAGTACCAAGACCGGCACAAGTACCAAGAGAGATACTTTGTCCGAGTGCCACACCAAGATAACGCATCGACAATCCGAAAGTCAGTCCACCGATACCCCATAGTATTCCGAAGAAGATAGTCCACAAAGATGCCGTAATGTTATTAGAGTACACCTCAAAAAGACAATTTCCTGCAGGAACGGCAAGCAACGCACCGAGCAATGGGAACACAAGCCACGCGAACACACCCTGCACAAGCCAATACGACTCCCAACTCCAAGAACGGATTTTGTTGATAGGTACATAACAGCTTGACTGGCAGAATGCACCGATGGCGATTATAAGTAATCCTATTATTATTGCCATAATACAATAAAGCCTCACGCAACAAAAATGTTGGGTGAGGCTCTTTAAAATTTATCGTTTAGACGTTACATCCTTCTCATATTGCTCAACATCTGCAATGAAGTCCTGACCAACAGGAACATTATTGCGCAGACAGAACTCATCGTAAACGGCATTCCAAGGAAGTGCCTTTGCTTCCTCAAGAAGTGCGAGACGCTGGAAGCCCTTGTCCTCAGCCTCGTACTTACGCAACGTAGTGATAGGCTCAAGTAAAGCACGAACCATGCACTTCTGTGCAGCACGACTACCAATAACGTATGCACCGATACGGTTGATAGAACCATCGAAATAGTCAAGTCCGTAGTGAACACGGTCAAGTGCATCAGCACGTACAATCTCACTGAAGAGGTCGAGTGTCGGATCATCCATGATAGTTACGTGGTCAGAATCCCAACGGACAGGACGGCTTACATGCAACATCAGTTCTGGAACGAACAGCAGCATTGCTGATACTTTGTCAGCTACACTCTCTGTCGGGTGGAAATGACCGGTATCAAGAGTAATCATCTTGTTGTTCTTAGCAGCGTATGAGGTATAGAAGTCATTTGAACCTACTGTGTAGCTTTCAAGGCCGATACCGAATACCTTACTCTCAATACAGTCCTTCATGTTATCATACTTTGTAGCGAAAATCTGATCAAGAGAATCTTTCAACAATTCACGATAAAGTTTTTTATTGACTGTCATATCTTTAGACCCGTCGTGTACCCAAAGGTTCATGATACATGGATCACCCTGAGCCTTACCCATCTCCTCTGCTACGGCACGGCAACGCTTTGTATGCTCAATCCAGAAATTGCGGATGCCCTCATCAGGATTAGAAAGAGAAAGGTTACCACTCTTAGGATGAGAGAATGATGTAGAGTTGAAGTCGAGCTTCATATTGTTCTCCTTGCCCCACTCCATCCAACTTGCGAAATGACGAGGCTCTACCTGGTCACGGTCAACTATCTCACCTTGGAAATCACCGTAAATCTCATGGAGGTTAAGACGATGTGTACCTGGAATCAACGATTTTGCCTTGATGATATCAGCACGCAGCTCATCGATATTGCGAGCCTTGCCAGGATAGTTACCAGTAGACTGGATACCGCCAGTCAACTCACCGCCTTGATTCTCGAAACCAGCTACATCATCAGCCTGCCAGCAGTGAAGACTGAGGTGGAAATCCTGCATCTGGTTAATCACTTTTTCTGTATCAATACCAAGTTCGGCATAACGCTCTTTGGCAACAGCGTAAGCCTTGTTAATCAGTTCTTCTTTCATATCATTAAATTTAAAATTATTATTTATTTTGTAAAACAGGTTTTATTATTTTATCACTTTAAGATATTTCTCGTATGCGGCATCCCACAGTGCCTTGTCTTGTGGTTCAAAACGCTTCAACGCAACACTGTTTGCAATGAGTTTGCGCATGTCAAAAATACCATCAACAAGACCGGCAGCCTTCGCTTGAATCATTATATTGCCAAGAGCGGTACACTCCTGTGGACCAGCAAGCACAGTAACGCCCGTGGAGTTCGCAGTAAACTGGTTAAGGTAATCATTCAGAGAACCGCCTCCTATGATATGCAACGTTTCAATCGGGAACGATGCCATTTCCTGCAAATAGCCGAATACCTGACGATAGCGCAATGCAAGACTGTCAAAAATGCAACGGCATATTTCCGCATAACCTTCCGGAACATGCTGCCCCGTCTCACTGCAATACTGCTTAATTGCCTCTTGCATATTAGAAGGATTGGCGAACATATCATCATCAGGGTTTATCAGGCTCTGGAATGCAGTAACTTTCATTGCCTCACCGAGCAATGTTCCATAATCAGAAGGCGCACTATCGCCCCACTCCTTACGGCAACGCTCCAACAGCCACATTCCACAGATATTCTTCAGGAAACGGGTTGTTCCCTCGATACCTCCCTCATTGGTGAAATTGCGGTCATAACTCAAATCATTTATAATTGCATCCTTCGCCTCAATTCCCATCAAACTCCATGTTCCGCTACTTAGATAAGCGAATTTCTCATTGCTGGCTGGAACAGCTGCAACAGCACTACCTGTATCATGACCAGCCACAGCTATAACTGGAATTGCACCAAGACCTGTCATCTTCTGTACCTCCTCTGTCAGCGTACCTATCTGATACCCAGGTGAAACCATCTTACCAAACTTGTCACGTGAAAGACCGACACTCTCCAATAACTTATTGTCAAGATCCTTTGTCCTCGGGTCAAGCATCTGACTGGTAGAAGCTATCGTATATTCACATATTGCCTTACCTGTGAGCATCCAACTGAGCGCATCTGGCACGAACAATATCTGCGCAGCATTTTTCAAAGCTGAGTTGCCGTCTCGTTTCATGGCATACAACTGGAACAAAGAGTTGAAATTCATGAATTGGATACCCGTAATTTGGTAAATCTCTTCCTTCGACACTACATTGCTGAAATATTCCTCCATTGCACCAAAGGTATGAGGATCACGATATGCCAATGGGTTACGTAACAAAGCACCGTCATCGCCGATACACACAAAATCAACACCCCAAGTATCTATACCGATACTGGTTATCTCAACTCCTTGCTTTGCCACTACTTTCAAGCCTCTGATAATCTCAAAGTACAAAGCATAGATGTCCCAATAGAAATGACCACCCGTCTCAATCAAATTGTTGGCAAAACGTGTAACTTCTTCTATTTCTACCTTACCGTCGGAGATAGTCCCGACAACAGTCCTACCGCTCGTCGCACCAAGGTCGACTGCAAAAAAACACTTTGATTTATCCATTATGATATGTTTTTATTGTATTAAATTCTTTAAAAGCAAAGCAATTCAAGAACAATAGAGCCTGATTTTGACTAAGTGTGCCCAGAATAGCAAATTACTTTTTGCAAAGATATAAAATCTTTTACAAAAAGCAATTTAATATTTGATTTTTAGACAACAAGATTTGAGAATAACTATTTCCTTTTATTTCGCCTCAATCTCTTTTATTTCTTCTGTCTCTACTTCTGCTTCCCCATCTTCTGCCTGTTGTGCCGCCTGCCGTGCTTCCATTTCCTTCATTATGCGCTTTCTCACTTTGTTAATCTTGATAGCGTTGATACATTCTGAAACACCGTAAAGAAGAAGACACCAACCTATGATGAGTAGCGGCAACGTTGCCGATTCCATTGGTTTTAGGATAACAAACAAGCCGATAAGCAGAATGATTATCGGACAAATCCAGAACCATAAAGGAATACGACTTACCCTATTCGCACTTATTAGTGTCATAAACTGATTTATTGCCCCCAAAAGCAGTATCGCACCAAGTACGTACATCAACGACTTTATGAAAATGCCAGGCAGCAACATCAGAATCAATCCAAGCAACACGCTTCCCAAACCTACTATCGGGAATACTGGTTTAATCGGTGCGATAAGTCGCCCTTGTTCATCATATACCTCAATATCATCATTCTTTCGCGCCTTTGCCGCAAAATACGTAGCGCATGATATAGCGCCTGAAATAAGAAACATCGCACCGATGGCTATGGTTATACCCGTAACCGTACTGTCAGGATTGCTGATAAGCAGAATACCGATAACTATCGCACAAATGGCACGAAAAACTGAACTTTGAAGAACCTTCATGATATTATTTCATTAAATATTTAACTGTCTTTCCTTTCTTCCTCACAATATTGATTCCATGCTGAATGCCGTTGTGCCTCGTTCCGTCAATACCATAAATCTCTTCCTTACTATTTTCTTCTTTCTCAACAGAAACAATACCCAACGCATCTGCGTATGCCTGTGCATCAAAAAGGTATGTACCATATTTGTAAACAGCCTCTTCCTCATCATAAAATCCTACAAATCCCATAAGGAATCTGCCATCTGGTGAAATAGCCATAGGTTGATGGTCTCCGTAAACATCGTATGTTGAAAATCCCTTTGCGTATGGATATTGAGAACGAATTGTAACAGCTTCACTGTTATCCAATTTCCAAATATATCCCTGTTTGTTCGTGGATGCTACTCCTCCCAATGCAGCTATTATGGAACCATCATTTGAAATTCCTGATGGTAAAAAGTTTGTTTCATTCTCTGCTTCTTCCAACTCGCCTGTCTCCATGTTGTACCTGCCAATACGTTCTATATGGTCGTTATTACTCGACTGCAACGTTAAAGCGATATACTTGCCGTTCCCGCTAACACCAGTAGGAGAGATTGTATAATAAGGATTATTGTCAGCCCATTGATCTTCCTCATAATATCCTTTACTGATAGGGTCGCAGGTGTAAGAGCCATCCTCATTCAATTTCCATACTATTAAAGGATAAGTGGCCCAACGGTCAATAATATAGCCTACTATCAAACTGCCGTCTGCACTTACGGCAATTGCGGAAGTTCCGCTCGTACCGAAACCTAATTCCACTGCAGTGGGTTCTGGCAGAAGAACTGTCTCACCATCTTTCCAATAACAAGCATGTGTGTACCAATTTGAACCACCATCTGAATATGAACGTGGTACATTACCTACTGCAATAGTTCCATCTGGTGTTATCGCATTTCCAATACCTCCACTAAGTACGGTTAGGTTTCCTTCCATATCGCATGTTATCGCTCCGCCTGCACCATAACCAATTGCTACACCTGTGTCGGATACGCCACGAAATTCGCCTCCTGACTTACAAATTTGTATGTCGCCAGTTTGAGTATCAATAATAAATGTACCACTGCTCCCCGACACACCAAGTACACCTGCGATATATCTGCCGTTAGTTGACATAGCCAATCCCCTCAAGCCATAATATTCTTCTGACGTGTACAACGTAAAGCCATAATCCTGCGCCATGCACGATAAGCCTGCTGCGGCTATGATAATTGTGAGTAATAGTTTCTTCATTTTATGTTCTTCTTATTATTATTTACTTAGTTGCCACAAAGATAATACATGTAACGGATATTTCAAAGTAATATTTTTTGTTTTTATCAAAAGTAAAGGCAGACATTATAAACGCCTGCCTTTCCATTATAAGTTATTATTGTTATTTGACAACTATTTTCTTGCCATTGACAATATAGATACCTTTCTTGGTAGGGGACTTAACAAGTTGACCGTCTATGGTATATATCTTCCCGTTTCCCACACTACTATCCATGCTTATGCTTCCAATACCAGTAGATGAATCTATTTCGAATACTTCTGATATCTTATAAGCATACTCTACGTAATCAGGATAGTTTATCATAAGTGAATTTTTCGGAATTATTACAAAATAATAACCATTATCCGTAATTGTCTTGTCAAGGGTAATAATAAGTTTTGTAGGCATATCTGAACCTTCCTCTGTAACAGCCTCAACGCTCGTTCCTACAGCAACTTCTTGTTCTACATAATTCTGTATAGTTACAGAAGACGGATCATCCAATTTTATTCCAGAACCATATTCAATTACCACTTGACTTATACTCTCAACAACTGCACTGTCGCTTGGCGTGATTGTAAACTCTTTATAACCAATCTCGTATGTCAAAGAACCTACAGAACCTTGTCCTGTGGTATATACATAGTTTCCATTCACATCATGCAAATTGGTAACCCTAATCACCACCTTATCGAAATTTTCAGTTGCGGAAGACAACATTTCCTTCCTTAAACGTGACTTGCCCGTAAAATCAACCGACAATTTATTGCCATCAACTACTGGTGACATTGTCTCCAAATATATACCAACCTCTGTATCCACCTGACCATACCTCAGTTCAACTTTTGGAGCCAAGTCTTCATCCGCAGAAATATCATTAGAGAATGTCAAAGTCATGATTCCATTCTCATCACCTTCATTCCACCATGGAAGGAACACGTCTGGCAGGTTTTCTTCGGTAACTTCCGTAGGAGCTGCAGGAGCTTTATAAACGATAGTAACCGTTCCGTCCTCACCATAAACAGTTCCATAACTATTCTTTATATCCGTAAGCGTGAAAATTATATCATCACCTTGACTGACAGCACCACTTGTCAACCATGTGTAAAGCACGTCTCTTACAGGATATGAGTAGTATCCGTTAGTTAAATTGAGCGTCAATGGTACGGAAAGTTCTCCTGATGTCAATGTTGCTGTCCCAACTGTTACTGCCTCAGAGAACTTAAGAGCAATAGGCTCATCATATTGGATATTCAACTCACTACCGGCTTCAGGATTGAGATATGTTATTTCCGGACCTTCACCTGAACTTTTATAGGTAGCGATGAAATATGGTGAATTTTCCATAGAGTAGCAATGTAAATAGTAAGTCTCGCCACCTGTTACGGTTATCGTTTCTTGTTGTCCGCCATCTACATATCCATCCCAATGTACGTTATCACTCAATATTTCAGTAAATGTGGCGTCAGTGTAAAGATCTGGTAATGCACTACCGGCAATTATCACACTTCCACTTTGTTCTGCAGTGTACGAAAAATAGTAATGTGTGAACATTGTAAGTTCGTAAGTCTTGCCTAATTCCAACTCCACTATATCACTCTCTTCTACAGCGTATGTGCTTATGTTCATTGACAACAAAGCCACAAGCAAAAATGTGAATTTAGACAACAGTCCTCTCTTCATAGATTTTGATAAATAACTTCTTTTCATAGATTATGTTTTTATAAAATTTTCATGATTATGTCTTTCTATTACTTTTTTCATAGTCTGCCGACAAAGATATTAAAAGTTAAGGAAAAGCCCAAAAAATATTCGATTTTTTTATTTCTTCATAACTTTTTTAGTAGTACCATCAGTGTAGCGGAGAATGTTAATGCCTTTATGCATATCATTTACTTGCTTGCCGTCTATCGTGTAACGGTTTGCAATTCTTGTCTGTCCGTCAACGGCAATACTGTTAATTCCCGTTTCACTTATCTCCTCTATATTCATGAAATCTTCCCATACCTCTGCGGCAGCGTATGCATCAGACGCATTCAAAGGAACTGACAACACACATGTGTTTTTATCAACATCAAAGAAAACATCGGTATCATCACATACTGGCGGCTCTGGATTCAAGGAAGTAATCTGCTTTAAACTTGAACAATAGGCAAACGCATAGTCACCGATAGTAGTTACTGAAGCTGGTATCTCAACCGATTCAAGAGCCGTGCACTGCCAGAAAGTTGACTCTTCTATTCTTGTCAACGAATTAGGGAACACTACCGATTGCAATGCCGTACAAGCACAGAAAACCTCGTATCCCAATGATGTTACTGATGTCGGTATTCCTACTGTGGTGAGGTTAGCACAATTGTAGAAAGAATAGCTCTCAAGATACTCTACAGTTTCTGGTATATCGTATGAAAGCAATGGCGAACCAACAGGATATTGTATAAGCGTAGTCTTATCCTTATTGAAGAATACGCCATATTCATCAGAACTGTAATATAGATTATCTTCCGACACGACATAACTCTCCATTGATGTGCAATTGTAAAAGGCATCGTCACCGATACTCTCCACGCCACTGCCTATTTCTACAGATTTAAGACTTTCACACCAACCAAATGCCTCATCACCAATACTTGTTACAGAATTGCCTATCTTTACAGATGTAAGACCCTTGCACGTAGAAAAAGTTCCATAACTGATACTTGTTACAAGGTCTGGAATTACCACCGACTCAAGACTCTTGCAGTAATAGAATGCTTCTTCACCGATATACGTCAATGTTTCTGGCAAATCTATCGCATTGATACCTGTGCAATAATAAAACGCCCAATTGCCTATACTGCGCACATCACTGCCCATATTCACTTCTTTCAGACGGTCACTCCAATAAAAAGCATAATCTTCAATTGTCTCCACCGTATTCGGAATGTCGTAGGATGTCAACTTTGAGTTGGCAGGATATTGTATCAATGATGTCTTATCTCCGTTGAATAGAACTCCCGATTCATCTGAACAATAATTCTCGCAACCTTCTGCAACAGTGATTTCTGTCAGCGCCGTACTTTCATGAAACACCGCATAACCTAAACTCTTAAGTGTATTCGGCAGAGTTATTGTTTTGAGAGCAAAACAGTAGGCAAATGCTTCATCACCGATAGTCTCTACAGAATTGCCCATATTTACCGTAGCAAGGGAATAGCAATCATAGAAAGCATAACCACCGATATTTGTCACGGTGTTCGGAATCGTTACCTCCTCAAGACTATTACTCCAATAAAAAGCATTGTCGGCAATGCTTGTCACTGTATATGTAGCACTGCCATACTCCACACTCTCTGGTATTGTCACGCTTCCTGAATAATAAGTATAATTACCTGTTGTCGGTGCAATAACCTCTACTGTAAGGTCTGTTTCTGACGTGATATTATAGTAAATACCATCGTCAAGGAATGTCTGTGCCGTAGAATACGACAAGGCAAAAAATAGGAAGAAACTGACAAGCAGACATTTTGTAATTGTTTTTTTCATAAAAATTTAATTTTCCGTTTCGTATAAAATGAACTCTCTCAATTTTTCTTAACATCTAAAAAAGTAAAATTGAGAAAGGCGTGA
>JAJPYV010000134.1 GCA_021204735.1 Prevotella sp. | reverse complement strand
GTTGTGATTTGCTTTCAGATTTAGTAACTTTGCATGTGCAATAACAACTGATGTCGGGTAAACGGATGGGTTACAGATAATTAGAGGCGTTATTGCAAATTAAAAAATTCGGCAGAGATGTCGAATTTTTTGTTGCCCCAGACTGGTTTTCTCTGGTTCAAAACAACTCAAGCTGGATACTTCCAACTGGAAGTTTCGTCTCTTTGCGAGAGACAAAGAGTTCCATTTCGCCGAACTGTTTGTCCGTTATACACAGAATTCCTATCTTCCCATACTGCGGAAGCAGGGATTTAACTCTTTTTATGTGAACTTTAGCATTTTCAACACTTGGGCAATGTCTTATGTAAATGGAGAACTGAAACATATTAAAACCGTCTGCAATGAGCCGTTTTCTAAAATCACCAGCAGCTTTTCTTTCTTTTTTAGTTTCCGTTGGAAGGTCGAACAGTACAAGAACCCACATTACCCTATATTCGCTAAAACGATCCATACGTCATCTTCGGATATGCAATCTTTCGCGTTTCGCCACAGAAACATTTTGCCAATGATGCGGTCGTTGTACTGGCAGCAACCATTAAAGGGCTACGTTTACCTCCAATGCTCACTTCCATAGACGCAATAGACAAGAGCTTGATTTTAACTTGTTTTGTAAGTGTACTCTCTCCCTGTTGAAAAATATCTATTACTACTTTGTCCACATACGGTCGATATGGTTCCATAATGTCATCCGCAAGGCAATAAGCATTATAGCGGTTATGGTGATGTATTCCAAGTGTAGGGAGAAGCCCACTGCCAACTAAAGACCTTGCTATAATTGCCCGTAATATTGCATATCCGTAATTCAGCAAGCTATTAGGGTCATCACCAAACTGACCTCTGATAAACTCAGGAATCTCTGGGAAAACAGTCTTCCAATAATAGGCAGCTGCCCTTGCCTCCATATTCTCAGGGTCACCACTACGCACGGCATTCTCCCATGCATTCATGTTTCCATGCTCACTCCCAGTCACATAATGCAGAACTGCCGCTTGATTATGTATTTTTGCCTGTATAGTCTGCTGCCATAGTTGTTTTTTCAAAGGCAATGTGGCATCGAGCTGTTGCCTGAACCGTTCGTTTTGAACTGTATTACCCTGCAAAGGTAGGAGTAAACCGACAGGAAGATGATTGCTGTCACACGTTATAACTGCACAATTGTTCTCAAGAAGGAATTCTAACAAGCCTTGGGTTATCGTAATTTGTTTGTTATCCAAAATTACGATACCGATATCCTCTATTGGAACGGTTTTGGCAATTTCTCCATGTTTATCAGACTTGTCTGTCTCTACGAGATTATCCATGCCAGGCAATCTGATAACCAACTGCCCTAATTTTAATGACAGATAAGCGGGATTGCCAAAATACAGAGTGCGCTTTATCATAAATTCTTATTCCCCAATACTTACAATTTGCCCTATATGATTAAGACGCACCTTAACAGCACCTTTTAAATTATTAGCATTATTGATACGTTTCCATGTCGTATTTCTCAGTTCTTTTACATTTTCAACGGTGGTTTCCAAATGATGCCTAAAAACATAATCTCCAGTAGCCAATTTCTGAACCCTATAAAGATTAGGACTGATAAGCTCATAGTTTTCAGGATTCAACAAATCAATTTCTTCGGGATTAAAATTGGTTTCCTCGTTTGGAAATACGAAATACTCATTTTGTTTCATGCTGAAAAGATATTTCCATTCGGGATTCTCAGCATCCACCTTTTCTATTATCGGTAGTCCCTGACGACCTCTTTCCACCGCTTCGTAGAAAGACACGACACGTTCATGAAGATTTCCACTTTCATCCTGGAATATCGCAATGTGATGATTATTACTTGTACTCACATAATCATTAGGTATGAGATTACCATCTACATCCAATACCTTATTCCCGACATTGTCTCTTTTCTCATGAATAGACTCGGCATTCGCAACGCCAAATATCTTTACTCTCTTTATCTGGATACCCTTTTCCTCATTCAGCCAGATTGGGTTTTGGTCCAAATTAGAGAAAGCTTGGGTTGCATCATTGCCATACTTCTCCAATCTTGCTTGCAGAATCCGTTTAATGCCCTCATCAACAACTTTATCTACCTGCAAATCCCTATCAATGGGTTTTCGAATAGTATACCTTGAACTCAATTGTACTGTCTTAACCTTTATAGGAACCTGAGAAAGGTGTGACTCATCTATATATATTGGTTTCTTTTCGAGGCTATTCTTGCCTGTAAAGGCTTTCTTCGGGTTATTATCATATTCTCGAAGACGTTTCGACAAAGCCTCTCTATAAGACTTATTTGCCACACTGGAAATCTTAACCATATCAAATGCAGATCCCACTTTTTCTTCTTTAGTTTCGTATCTGTCTATCTTCCCATATATCGTTTCATTGTGAAGCTGACCTCGTGGTGTCAGTTGAACTTTTGAGACTGTGCTACCACTCTTCTTGAATTTGTTTACATTCCTTGTGACAACCTTGTTCTTAGACTTGATTGATACCAAACAATTGGCGAGATGTTTCTTCGCCTCGGCCCTGAACTCATCGACTGGCATGGGAGGTATAAATCTCAGCTTCTTCTTGTCGTCGCGCATCAGCTGTGTGTTTTCTATCATTCTGACAACGCGTTGTCTTTCCTCAAAAGGCAGACTGGAAAGGCTCACTTCGCTTAAATCTACAAACTCGCCATACTCGTCACCTTTTGGGGTTCTTGCATTGAGGTTGTTAAGGTACTGAATATAACTGCGTTTAGTGAAAGCGATTACCAGCGCGTCCATAGCATGATGCCTATGATCGTTGCGCTTGGTCCAGTTCTTTATTCTGGGTATGCGTCTTCCGTCCTTGTCCTGATGTGTTTCCGTCAGTCCCAATTTATCGTATTTATCCCAATTAAGTTCCTGCATTACATTTATCAGTTGCCAATCTTCTCTCAACCTGTCAGTTATCGCACCTGTTGTAGACACCACATCACGTACTATTTCCTCTAACATGGACTTCGCTTTTCTTGCGATGTATTGTGTGTCTCGTAAATCCCTATCGATGAAACCATCAGGGATCTCAGCCTCAGTCATCAAAAGATGGTCATATTTAGCTTTGCTGATTATGCCATTACTATAAAGGTCTTTAACCCGATTCTCATATTGCTCAAACTCTTGCTCACCATATTGTGACTTAACATAATCGCAAGCGGTCATATTACTTTTAGCAAGATTGTCTTTTCTTGTCTCAATAGTCTTGTTAGAAAAAGAGTCATCAAACAATTTTGCCTGAGGAATAATATGTTCGATATCAAAATTTCCAGAGAACAAGTCTTGGGGATGTATACATGTGTTTGAATACAATGTCTTATAACCAAGGCTTTCAAGTTCCTTATATAACTTATACTTTAATATATCGTTGCGCGACGGCTCTGGAATGCCAAACTTCTCCTGTATCTCTTTTTTATATTGTTCATTCTGTTTATTCGCATTCGCAATCCCCACTGTCATTTCCTGGCGTTCTTTTGCGCTTTTCTTCAGTTCGCGGGCAAGCTCAATCCTTACCTCATCCAATTTACCGTATGTGTCTATAACTGAATTCACGACATTTACCATCTGGTTCAGTATTTTCTCAACGACAGGATTCCTTAGGCTGTTCTTTGGCAACAGATCTAAATGTTCTTTCAATTCCTTATTGTCGAGTTCTTCTTTCGTCAAGGAACTTTTTGAATGACGGTAACCAGCAAGCTCACATGCCTCGCTATATTTATAACCTTTCTTCAAATTTGGCATAATCTTCCTTATAGCCTTACTGCTCAGGTTCCCATAATCAGGCTTAAATGTTATTTGGGCGAGTATCTTTGCATGTTCCTCGGGGAAGCCCGTTATTTCACTAATTCTCTTGACAAGTCTGTCCACGCCAGTTGTGGAATTATCTCCCTCATACGAATAAATCAGATGCCAAAGTTTATATGCCGGCTGATTCTGGAAGTCATTTCCTTCTTTACATGCGTCAAAGTACAAGAAGCCAGTTTTATAACCCAAAGACGAAAAAACGTCCTCAATGATTTTATATGCCTTCTCAGGCTTTTCTTTGCCTGGGTCATATCTATCATGCCCACTGTTGACCAATATGGTGCAATAGGCGTTGAAGAAAGCAGCGTTGGTGCTATTGCCTTCGAGATTCTCATAATTAATATCAGCCCCACGACGATAGCCCAGCAACTTGAGAACCTCTGCCTTTGACATTTTCTGCCTCCTGTTCAATTCTCTGAACAGCACGTCCTTTTGTTCTTGGCTTAATGCTTTATCATTTATTGTAATATTGTTCAATATCTGCCAAATCTTGAATTCCTGGAACAGCGGAGAAGATTTCGGACATGCCTTTAAACCGATTGTCTTTACAACCCTTTTGCCATCAATCACAACTTCCTTCTCACCGCTTTCAAATTCACATAAACTCACAAGTCCTTTCTGGCTCCTCAATGGTCTTTGATAGAAGATTGTGGTTTTCCCTATTTCTTTCTTTAATTCATCTGTCAACTCCTTATGGAATTCCACCTGTTTGTTCCATATCTTCTCAAACTCTTCAATATAGTCATTCCTGTAAAAGACTGTGTTCTTCAGGCTGAAATTCGGATTCCTGTCAAGATTGGACACAAGATATTGGCCCACCGTCATATTGTTAAGGTACAGTTCCTTATGCCTGTCACTTATCTTCCCAAGATATGAGGCGCTTTTTTGTATCTGGTTATTAAGTTCTTGAAATACAATTGACAGCTCCTCCAATCCTATTTTTTCAGATAGCGCTTTTACCCTCCATTCATAGTTTTCTTTTTCCTGTTCCTTGCCCTTTCGGTCCCTTTTTATTCCCACGAGATTTAGGTACTCCTTACAAACCACCCATGTCCCTCTCTTGTCTTTGCCATACAGCTTATCCTTCATCGTGTCAGTCAACTCATCAGGATAGTATTCAGATTGCGCTTTCCAGACGGCCTCAAATTCCGCAATCAAGTCAGACCGATAGAAATCGGGTATATGGAAATTGTTGTTCTGGCTAATATTCTCAAGCACATACTGCCCCGGAGTTTTCCCAGAACTAATCAGTTCTTTTGCTACTGCCAATCCATCTATGAATTGTCCTTCATCACTATTATCCGTTTTCCGGTTGCTCTTATAGCCGCGCTTTTTATTAATCATCAACAACACCCTTGCTAATTCCTCGAGGGAAATTTCCTCCACAGCCGCCTTCGCCCTTAAACGGAGAGTCTCAAACGTGGTCTTGTTGCCACGTTCCGCTAAAATGGTATCATTTGTTATCCAACCTTCCCTAAGCAAGATGCTCTTTAAGTTATCACGCCTTAATTTGAATCGTTGGTTACCCCGACGAATACTTCTTTTCAGTGTTCTGTCAGCATTTGTAGTTATGGCCTTACCCTTCTCAAAATTTGACTTTTCATCGGTTGTCAACGGAATCACACGTGCGCCTAAACTTATAATTGACGATTTCTCATCCTTATTCTCTGCTTCCTTTACTAACGCCCAACCTATTGAGGTGGTTCCCAGATCTAATCCCAAAATGGTTTTCATGTTATTTCGATTATTGGTTATTATTCCGTACAAAAATACAATTTTTCTGCTAATTCTCTTGCGGTAAGAGAAACTTTTTTGTATCTTTGCATCAATCTGAAGCAAATCACAATAAGGATTATTCCGTTGTGCAAACACTAAGGCGGCTTTCTAAGTCGCCTTTTCTGTTATATTAAAAACCATTTCCATACCATTATAGGCTATTTACAGCTCGTTTATTTTTTCCAGCAGAAAGTCCTCTATATTAACGTACCGCACCCCTCGGTCGTCTGTCCAAGGCAGGATATTGTCGCTTACCACGACAATTTTGGTATAGGAATCGTCAATGCGATTGAGGGAACTGACCGTCAGATACCCGTTATAATCTTTATCTGACCGTCTTTGCGGCTGTCTATCAGCCTTTGAAGATTCCTTTTACGCTCCATTCTCATATTTATAGAGGGTAAAAGTGCGGATATCCGCACTTTTACCCTCTAACATTCATCTAAGCGCTACCCTTTGGGCTGGTATAAAAAACCGCTCCCTATCCGTCTCGGACCGGGAGCGACCCCATCATAAATCTATATGATGAAAAACAGAAAAAAATTGTGTCTCACTTTATCATTGCTCTACTCACTAATCACTGTCTTTTGCGCTTAACTAAATATCTGCCATTAATACCTGAACGCCAGATATATCCTGAAGCCATTGGTGGTGGTCTTCATCTTCGTGTCCCAGTCCTCGTCTATCACGCTGCCCACTTTTGTCCTGCCGAACTTGCCCTCTATGCCTATACCTATGCAACTGTAGGTCACAGAGAAGCCCGTGGTGAAGTACGAGCCATAACCTCCACGGAAATTACCGTCGTAGTAGAATGCGGCAAACGAGGGGGCGTATCTCACATAAGCATGGATGTTTAGCTTCGACACCGGGTTCAGCGTAACCGAGGGACCTACCTGCACGCCCACCGCCATTTCGTGTATTTTGTGACTTCCTTCATCGTCGTCATCGTAGTCGTAGTAGTCATCGTAGAAGTTGAAGTAGTCGTAAATATCGAAGAGAGACGATGCGTCATTGTAGTTTCTGTAGCTGAAGTCGAACCACGTGGCGTCTATGCCCACGCGCAACATGTTGAAGAATTGTGATTCCGTCACGTAGTACGTCTTGCCGCGTGAGAGGGAAACGCCGTAGTTCCCCCTCACGTTCAGCAAGCCGTCCTGCTTAAGTGTGGCGTTAGTGAAACTAATGTTTAAGTACTTCTTCTTGTAGTACTCCTCGCTTTCCGCATCCTGGGCGAGGGCGCACACCGTGGGTAGAAGCAAGCACATCAAACAAATTATTCTTTTCATATTCCTTTTATTGTTAAGACCTTACGGACCTATCCTTTACTCTGCCGCCTTAGCATGCCTGCTGTGATGTCTGTTGTGTATGCCGTGCATCCTCTTGCCGTTCGCTTTCTCTGGAGCCGAGAAAGCGTCGTCGAATGGAGTGGCTATAGCAGCACGGGTGTCATCTTCATATGAAGCATAACCATAGGTGTATGTTGTGCCATCGCAGGTTTCTGTGCGGATGCGGCCATCGCTGTACGAGCTATATGAGGATTCGAAAGTGTCTTCATAAGAGCCATTATCTCCATCACTATCTTTGTATGAGTACTCACACGTGCAGGAGGTAGGCAGGTCTGCAGGACCTTTGCCCATGAAACCAGCCATACCAAAAGCTGTTATAAAGTCATCATAATCTTCAATCTGATAGGCTAAAGCAATGAGGAACTGCTTGCAGCCATTGTTTGAGTTGCCGTACTCAAAGGTGTATGTGTCTGTTCCCGACTCAGTGTAATCCTCGTAGTTGTCTTTCCCCGTGTAGCTGCCAGTCATTTTCGTCAGGTTGCCATTCTTCCATGTGAGCGTCAATGAACCACTCTCTGTGCCGGTATATGACTTGCCATCTTCTTTCCATTTATCGGTGTACGAGAACGATACTTTAGTCAGGTTACTGCCAGAGTAGGAATAAGTTGAAGTCAATGTCTCCGTTCCGACTTCATCGTAATCATCATAAGATTCACTCCAGGTGATCTTCGATACGTAGCCATCACCGTTGAACGATACGCTTATGCTCTCATCTTCGTCGTCAGTGGTAATCTTGAAACCTGGCTGCTCAATATAGTACTTGTCACCCCAGTCGTAGAAGTATGTGCAACGACCCTCGTCATCATAATTGTAGACATAGCGGTTGTAAGAACCAACTTTAATACTTGTCAGCTGATATACGTTGCCATCGTCTGTGGATACCATGCTCACACTTTTATCGTATGAAGCCTCGTCATCATCATCCGAACAAGAAATGAACGCCATAGGCAGTGCCACTGCCACAAGCGAGAGAATTTTAATTGTTTTCATAATACTTACTAAATTAGTTTACTTAAATGTTTTCTTAAAGCTCAGCTGTCGCGACATCAGAGTAGACACACACGACAGACGGGTGGTATAATTTAAATTAAAGAGAGAGAGCGACCAGTGAATGGCCGCCTCTCTCGTAACTATTATTCATTAGTGCTGAAGTTTATGTAAAAGACCTTCTCAGCACGTGTCTTGCCGTCAGCAGAAAGAACAGTAATCTTGACCTCGTGGCTTTGACCGTCCATATACTCGTCCACATTCGTGAACATGATTATGTACGAATTGCGCATTGCGCCCGAAACGGGGAGGTTCTCCAACGTTACACCAGAGAAATTGGACGGGGCGACGAGAATCGTACCACCTGTGTATTCAGAGATATGCCAGGGCTTCTCGCTATAATACAGCCTCTCTGTGAATGTCGTGTCAGCGCTATACACAGTATGCACCGTGCCTTGGTTCGTCGCCCAATTGCTCTGGTCAGCAAAGTACTCGACAGAATACTCCTCATTGCCCGCAGGCTGGTTCGGCTCGTCTGTGAAGTTCACGTAGATTCTGTTGGAACTGGAGCGGAACTTTATGTTCGCGTCAGCATAGCGCAGAGCCATCCCGCCGCACTCGTCACTCACTCTGTAAGCCGAAGCCGCAGACTCCAAATCTGTCGCGTCCGTGCCGAAGAAGCCCATTGTGTGTGATTGACCAGTGGCATGGTTCAGGAATGTGCTTAGTTCTTCTGCGGTGGTGAGATTAACGGCACCGTTTATCTTCCCATTTTCAGAATATCCGACACAGCCGAACATTATGTCAAGTCCCGACTGCTCAAGCGTCTCCGCCCACGACACAATACCGTTTGCGACGGAATCAGCCTCCTGCGACATACTGCCTGAATTGTCCACGAGAAAGACAAGGTCTGCCGCGCGTGACACATCATCATCCTCGTCATCTGCTGTGTTATACACAAGTATTCCCTTTGAGTTACCATCGATAGACACCCAAACGTTCTGCCCCGATTGCGCTGTGCCTATAAGCCGCAGCCAATCGTAGGTCTCGGCATCTTGTATGCCAGTCAAGTCGAGCCTGACAATGACATTGTCATTCTCATCCTCCTCAACTGTGTATTGAACGTTAGGTATCAACGTGTTGGTAGTGCCCACGTCTGGGTTCTCACCCGCCAGATTATCGCTTGGTATTCCGGTGGTGTTACTGCTTTCCAATACTATCGTGTCATCATTGTCACTCATGCATGATGTGAACATCCCCATTGCCAGGAGGGATAACACGGCCATAGAATAATTTATTTTTTTCATGTGCTATTACATTGTTAGAAATTATTTTAAGATAGTAAATTCAACTCTACGGTTCATCGCGCGTCCCGCCTCTGTGTCATTGGTTGTCAAGGGCTTTGACTCTCCATAATAGCTGTATTGCAACTGGTCACGGCTCACGCCTTTCTTTATCAGGTACACCATCACAGCCTCCGCTCTCTCCTTTGACAGGTTCATGTTGAACTCCTCCGTGCCGACATTGTCGGTATGTCCTTTCACCTCTATTCTCATGTTAGACTTGAGAATAGTCGCTGCCACCTTGTCGAGATAGTCGTACGATGCTGGCTGTATTGTACTCTTGCCGAAATCGAAGTTGATGGCGTCTATCGCGCAAATGGTCTTTCCCTCTATATTCTCACCTTGGCCGATAAGGTCGATAATCTCCTCCAGCGTGTAGCAGGGCTTCTCCTCCTCTACCACCTCCTCAACCACTACGGGTTCAGGTGTCGGTGGCTCCACAACCACTGGTGCTTCCACCACAGGAGCGGGCTTCTTCTTCGGTTTGAACACGCTGAATGGTATAGACAAAACAGCTTGTATCTCGATGCCTGAGAGCTTGCGTGTGCCCTCTATCTTGTAGCTGTGCGAGAAGAGCTGGGCCACATCATTTGCCTCGCTGTTCTTTTCCTTGCCACCGTAAGTGTCGGTGAAACCATATTCATAGCTTGCCTCAACTCCTAAATAGCAACGATCCGATGCCAAGGGTATGGCGAACTTCACACCGACACCAACCTGTCCAGCGAAATACACTGACGACATATTAGCGTGTGATATGTCCACTTCGTATCCCGAATAGCTTGCGTCGAGGTCGTCTTCCTCCAGGTTAATCTTGCCGCCAGTGGTGAAGCCCAACACGGGGGCAATGAAGACGTAGGGTCTGGCAATAGACGTGCGTTTGCCAAAATTATAAATGAGGGGCACACGAATGTCGAAATAGTGTGCGTTCAGTTTATAATAGATGTTGTCTATGTCCGTACCGTAGGCAGTGTTGTTAATGTCAGTCAGTTTCCCTCCACGGTTTAGGAAAGAAATCTGAGGACGGATAGCATAGTTGTTCTTCCGACCGAACTCACCCTCCACAAAGAGAGAGAACAACCCGCTTCTTGTCCATTTGTTAGTCGGAAAATAGTTGTCATCGATGTTGGAAAAGGACATGTGGTTAAACCTTACTCCTCCGCCTAAGCCGAAGTACCACGTGCTGTTTTTGCTCTTTTCCTGACCATACGCCTCCTGTGCATAAGTGTTGCCCAAACCGAATCCAGACAACAACACGATGATAGAAATAAGTTTAAAACTATTCATTA
>JAJPYV010000073.1 GCA_021204735.1 Prevotella sp. | reverse complement strand
GGCAAAAGCACCCCTACTCTATTCATTTTTGATGAACCGACTACAGGTTTGCATTTCCATGATATTCAGAAACTGTTGAAGGCATTCGACTCTCTTATCCAAAATGGACATTCCATAATTGTCATAGAGCACAATTTGGATATTATAAAATGTGCTGACCACATAATCGACTTAGGTCCTGGTGGTGGCGACAAGGGTGGTAACTTAATATTCACAGGAACACCCGAAAATATTATCTCCTGCAAGGAATCAGAAACAGGAAAGTATCTGAAAGCGAAACTTTCAGAATTAAAAATTAAAAATTAAAAATTCATTTTTGCTTGAGTTCACTTGTTATTACCGTGGCAATGTTTATTTTTTAACTTGAAAACTCGAAGATTTTTCACTTTTCACCGATGCGTGAGTAAACGAATCCGTATTCTTCAAGTTCCTTACGGTTAAAGATATTTCGTCCGTCAACAATGGCGTTGCCTTTCATAACCTTTTTGATAACGTTCCACGACGGCATGCGGAATTGTCTCCATTCTGTCAACAAGGCTAATGCGTCTGCACCGTCTGCCGCATCATACATGTTTTTACAATATGTAACGGTATCTCCAATTCTTCGTCTGCACTCGTCCATTGCAACTGGGTCGAATACTCGTACCGTTGCACCGTCTTTCAACAACTTTTCTATTACCACAAGAGCAGGAGCCTGGCGCATATCGTCGGTCTCTGGCTTGAAAGATAATCCAAGTATTGCAACAGTTTTGCCTTTCATGTTGCCGCAAAGGGCTGTCAACTTTTCATATACAATCGATTTCTGTTGCTCGTTCACACGCTCCACTGCCTCAATTACTTGCATGTGATATCCGTTTTCAACTCCTGTATGAACCAAGGCCTTCACGTCTTTAGGAAAACAACTGCCTCCATAGCCACAACCAGCGTACAAGAATTTCCTGCCGATGCGGTCGTCTGAACCGATACCTTTTCTCACATTATCTACATTTGCCCCTACCCTCTCACATAAATTGGCTATTTCGTTCATGAACGATATTCGGGTGGCAAGCATGGCATTTGCGGCATATTTTGTCATCTCTGCTGATGGAATGTCCATAAATAATACACGGAAATTCTGGATTAGGAATGGCTGGTAAAGTCGCGTCATAATATCTTCTGCTCTTTTACTCTCTGTACCTACTACTACACGGTCTGGACTCATAAAGTCCTTTATCGCTGCTCCTTCTTTGAGAAACTCTGGGTTTGATGCAACGTCAAAAGGTACATCTACACCACGCTTGTCGAGTTCCTCCCTGATAACATCCTTAACTTTCTGTGCAGTACCGACTGGTACAGTGGATTTTGTTACCAATATAGTGTATTTCTTTATATTCTGACCAAATTCACGTGCTACTGATAGTACATATTGTAGGTCTGCGGAACCGTCCTCATCTGGTGGTGTACCGACGGCTGAAAATACCACGTCTACATCGTCCAATACATCAGTGAGTTTCGTAGTAAAGTTCAACCTGCCATAACTTACATTACGCTTTACCAATTCCTCAAGTCCTGGCTCATAAATCGGCATTTCTCCGTTTAGTAATTTCTTTATTTTGTTCTCGTCTATATCCACACATGTTACTTGTGAACCCATTTCCGCAAAACAGGTGCCACTTACCAAACCGACATATCCTGTTCCTACAATTGCAATATTCATTTTTCTCTGTTATTTATGATTAAGCCTGCAAAATTAACGAAACTTTATCAAAGTTATTGCATTTATTGCCATTTATGATTATTTATTATCATTATTTTTTATCGTTAATACGCATAATGGTTACATTAAAAATTATTCTGATTTATTGTATATGATATTTTTTTTATATATCTTTGCAACCTATAATGAGAAACAGACCCATAAAATGATCAACAGGGAATTAATCAGGATTAAAGTAGTTCAGTTAACCTATGCGTACTATCAAAATGGAAACCGTAATATAGATGTCGCAGAGAAAGAACTTTTGTTCAGTCTCTCTAAGGCATATCATCTATATCACCATTTGTTGGCTTTGATAGTTGCTGTGTCACAAGAAGCCCGCAAATTTTACGAGGTGGAATACGCAAAAGCTGAACGTGAAAACACTCCCTTACCATCAAGCAAATTCGTCAACAATAGGTTTGCCATACAGTTGGAATACAACAAGCAATTATGTGAGTTCGTGGCAAACCAGAAACATACTTGGTCTGATGATATTGAGTTCGTAAGGAAATTGTTTACATTGATAAAGCAAAGTAACACATATATAAGTTATATGTCTGAAGAAACTTCTTCATACGAGGCAGACCGCGAGTTGTGGCGCAAGCTCTACAAGGATCTTATCATGGAAAACGAGGATCTGGATGCGATACTTGAGGAACAGAGCTTATATTGGAACGACGACAAGGAGATCGTCGATACATTCGTTCTGAAAACAATAAAACGCTTTGAGATTTCAAGTGATGCCAACCAGGAATTGCTGCCTGAATATAAGGATGAGGAGGACAAGAATTTTGCACGGAAATTGTTCCGGGCTACTATACTCAATGCTGACCAATATCAGCATTACATGAGTGATTCTTCTCTTAATTGGGACTTCTCTCGTCTGGCTTATATGGATGTCGTGATTATGCAGATAGCTCTTGCTGAGATGATGACTTTTCCTAACATTCCGATAAGTGTTACTATTAATGAGTTTGTCAACTTGGCTAAGACTTACAGCACGCCGAAAAGTGCTGGTTATATCAATGGTATGCTCGATGCAATTGCCCGACGTTTAATTGATAAGGGCGTTTTGCTGAAACCAATGGGAAATAACAATAAGGAATAAATAATTTAAAGATTAATCAATTAGAAATAAAAATGAATACATTTATGTTTTTAGCCGCCGATGGCGCAAATGGTGGTGGCGGAATGAGTTTTATAATCATGATGGTGGCTATTTTTGCCATTATGTGGTTTTTCATGATTCGTCCTCAACAAAAGAAACAGAAGGAAATGCGTAATTTCCAGAATAGTCTTCAAGAGGGAACTAAGGTCGTTACTGGTGGTGGTATTTACGGGGAAGTGAAAAAGATTGACCTTGCCACCAACATCGTATCTGTTGAAATAGCAAAAGGTGTTATTATCCGTGTTGATAAGGGGTATGTCTTTGCTGATGCTACGTCAAGTGCGGCTGCTACTCAATCAAAATAATGAGCAATCACAAGTTGTTTGACATATTCAGACCTGTCAGGAATTTCCTATTAGATGTATTAAATAGGGAATTTCTGATTTTCTTGTTTTTCTTAGCTGTCAGCGGAACATTCTGGCTACTTATGTCGCTCAATGAAACCTACGAGAAGGAAATAGAAATTCCTCTAACAATTGTTGAGACTCCAAAAAATGTTGTGCTTACGAGCGATTCTATTACATCGATCCGTGTAATGGTGAAGGATAAGGGGTATTCTATTCTTTCTTATCTTTACGGAAAGAAAATACATCCAATAAAAATAAATTTTAGTAAATATACAAAGGATACAGGACAGGGTGTGGTGCAGACAGTTGAATTACAAAAACTTATATTTCAACAACTTTACAATTCGTCAACTATTTCCAGTTTTAAGCCTGAGAAATTTGAATATTATTACAACTATGGCTTAAACAAGCGGCTACCTGTAAAAATCAACGGGAAAATTCTCCCCAAGCAAAGTTATTACTTGTCTAAACTAACGATTTCACCAGACACTGTTGAGGTCTATGCAAGTCGGGAAATACTTGACAGTATTAAGTATGTGAATACCGAACTCCTGAATATTACTAACATCACTGACACAATAGTTAAACAGGTGTCTTTGCTGAAAATTAAAGGGGTAAAGTTTGTTCCCGACAACGTGAAAATTTCAATCTTTCCTGATATCCTTACGGAACAAACTATCGAAGTGCCAATAGAGGCTGTGAATATGCCGGAGGGCAAAATATTACGGACTTTTCCCTCTAAAGTTGACGTAACGTTCACGGTTGGTGTAAGCCTTTACCGTTACATCCGTCCTGAAAAGTTTAAGGTGGTAGTTGACTATAATGAGATACAGAATAACCATTCTGATAAGTGCAATGTTTACCTCCGTGTCTCACCTCACGAGGTGCGTAACGCAAGGATAGGAATAAAGCAGGTTGATTATCTTATCGAAGAACAATAATTACTATGGTCAAGGTGGCGTTGACAGGTGGTATCGGAAGCGGCAAGAGTTATGTATGTAGAATGCTCAAAAACCGTGAAATTAGTGTTTACGACTGTGATATAGCAGCTAAAAGACTTATGGTGGAGTCGGCTGAGTTAAAAGAAAAACTGATTTCCGTTGTTGGCAATAATGCTTACGTTGACGGTAAACTTAATAAGGCTGTCTTAAGCTGTTATTTATTGAAAAGTACAGAACATGCAAAAAGGATTAACGAAATAGTGCATCCTGCTGTTGCAGAGGATTTTATCGCTTCTGGCATGACTTGGATGGAATGTGCGCTGCTTTTTTCAAGTGGTTTTAATCGTTTAGTCGACAAATCGATTTGTGTTACTGCTCCGTTGGATATAAGGGTCAGTAGGATAATGAACCGCGACCATATCTCTGAGACGAAAGCTCGTGAGTGGATTGATAATCAGATGCCTCAACAAGAGGTGGTGGTTCTCAGCGATTACGAACTCGTTAATGATGGGATTGCTGATGTGGAAACCCAACTTGATGTGATTTTGAAATCTATTTTTTATCAATAAAGAATATATCTTTTAAAATTTAACAATGAGAATTATATGAAAGAGACAATTGTTGCAATTTCAGGAAAGCCAGGTCTTTACAAACTGTTATCAAGAAGTAAAAACTCTCTTATTGTGGAGGCTGTTGACGAATCTCACAAGCGTTTGCCAGTGTTTGCTACTGACCGTGTGACAAGTCTTAACGACATTGCGATGTACACCAACACTGATGATGTCCCATTAACAAAGGTGCTCACAAGTCTGTACAAGGTTGCTGAAGAAAAACCTGTTACCTTGAATTACAAAAAATGTTCTTCAAAAGAACTGCGTGAGTTTTTTGCTAAAGTACTTCCTGATTTCGATAACGACCGTATCCACGACAGTGACTTAAAGAAATTGTTCCAATGGTATGACATCCTCGTTAAGAATGGCATAACTGATTTTGAAGCTACTGCTGAGGATAAGACTAAGACAGAGAAAAAGGCTGATAATGAGAAAGAAGGATAGATATAACTATCTGCTCGACTATTTCCAAAAAGAGATGCCGAGGGTTACCACGGAACTTGAATTTGGAAGTGTTTTTCAATTGTTGGTTGCCGTAGTACTTAGTGCTCAATGTACTGACAAGCGCATCAATGCTATTACGCCCTTCTTGTTCAAGGATTTTCCAGACGCAAAGAGCTTTGCTGCTGTTGAGCCTGATGATGTGTTCCCATATATAAAGAGTGTCTCCTACCCTAACTCTAAGGCTCGTCACCTCGTGGAAATGTCACGTATGATTGTATATGACTTCAATGGTGAGGTGCCCGACACAATGGAAGAACTGATGAAATTGCCTGGTGTGGGACGGAAGACGGCAAATGTTATTCAGGCTGTTGCATACGGGCGTTCTGCCATTGCCGTTGACACGCATGTATTCCGTGTCAGTCATCGTTTGGGCTTGGTTTCTCGTAAGGCTGACACTCCTCTGAAAGTGGAATTGGAATTGAAAGCGAACATCCCGCCAGAATTGGCTGCTGATGCTCACCATTGGCTGCTGTTACATGGCAGATATATTTGCACCAGTCGTTCTCCTCATTGCGGCAAATGTCCGTTCGACAGTTTTTGCCCTAAGATATTGGAGGATTCCAAATTGGGTAAATAATTATTTAGATTTCTTAAACAACGAAGAATATGCAGATTGAGAGAATAACCAATTTCCTTAGAGACATTACTGTAAACAACAACCGTCAATGGTTTAATGAAAATAAGGCTGAATATTTGGCAGTCAGGAAGGAATTCGAGGAAGGTATAAATAAGGCTATCATACGTATCGCAGAGTTCGACTCTTCCATTAAGCATATTACTGTAAAAGATGCTACTTATAGGTTTTACCGTGACACACGTTTCTCTCCTGACAAGTCGCCTTACAAAACTCATTTAGGTGCATATATAGCTGCCCATGGTAAAAAGGCTTTGCATGGTGGTTACTATATCCATATCGAACCCGACCATTGTCTTCTTTGTTGCGGTAACTATTGGTTGCCTACTAATATCCTCACTTCTTGCCGTAATGAGATTATGAGGAACATCGATACGTGGAGGGGAATTGTTGAAAACGATAGTTTCATTAATCTGTTTGGTCGTTCTGGTGAAGGTGATTGGGAATCGTCAAAGGGCTTTGGTTTGGACATACTTAAGTCTGCTCCTTCTGGCTTTCCTCGTGATTACGAGTTTATCCAATATTTGAGGATGAAGGATTATTGTTGTTGGACTCAAGTCCCGGAAAATTTCTTTGCAAATGACTCGTGGCTTGATGAGATGGTGAAAGTATTCAAAGTGGGTAAACCTATGATGGATTTTATTAATGCAGTTATTGATGATTATGAATGATTTTATGTGTTCATATAACAAAGATAAGTTAATTTATATTAAATACTCATTTTTATATAAATAAAATACGTATTTTTATGCAATTTTATTGCGGTAATTAGCAAATGGAGAGTGAATAATCAAAAGTAATGACAATTAATAAAAATAATATAACAACAGATGACAAAGAAAAAAATTCAATTTAGTCTCCTTTATAGGGACATGTGGCAGAGCTCTGGTAAGTTTCAGCCACGAAAAGACCAGTTGGAGAAAATTGCTCCCGTTATAATCGACATGGGTTGTTTCTCACGTGTAGAAACTAATGGTGGTGCTTTTGAACAGGTCAATCTCATGGCAGGCGAGAATCCCAACGATGCTGTCCGTGCTTTTTGCAAGCCATTCAATGAGGTGGGCATCAAGACTCACATGCTCGATCGTGGTCTTAACGCATTGCGTATGTATCCTGTACCAGACGATGTCCGTCAGTTGATGTATCGTGTCAAGCATGCTCAAGGTGTGGATATTCCTCGTATATTCTGTGGCTTGAACGATGAGAGGAACATCATCCCGTCAATCAAATGGGCTGCCGAAGCTGGTATGACGCCACAGGCTACGCTTTGTATCACCAATTCATACGTGCATACTGTGGATTATTACGTCAAGAAGGCTGATATGTTTATCGAGGCTGGTGCTCCGGAGATTTGTCTAAAAGATATGGCTGGTATCGGCAGACCTGCATTCTTGGGAAAATTGACAAAGGCGATAAAGGACAAGCATCCAGATATTATCATAGAGTATCATGGTCATTCTGGTCCCGGCTTGTCCATGGCTTCTATGTTGGAAGTATGCCGCAATGGTGCTGATATCATTGATACTGCTATGGAACCTCTTTCATGGGGCAAGGTTCATCCAGATATCATCTCTGTGCGTGCTATGCTTGATGATGCTGGTTTCGATGTACCTGAAATCAACATGAATGCTTATATGCGTGCCCGCACGCTGACGCAGGAGTTCATAGATGAATGGCTCGGCTATTTCATAAACCCTACAAACAAGCATACGAGTTCTCTTTTACTTGGCTGTGGATTGCCTGGCGGTATGATGGGTTCGATGATGTCTGACCTTGGTGGCATTCAGAGTGTTATCAATAATCTGAGGAAAAAGAAAGGAGAACCAGAACTGAATACTGATGATATGCTTGTGGCTCTCTTTAATGAGGTTGAATATGTATGGCCGAAAGTCGGTTATCCACCATTGGTAACTCCATTCTCACAATATGTAAAGAACATAGCTCTCTTTAACCTTCTTACTCTTGAACAGGGAAAAGGCCGCTATGTAATGATGGACGATTCTATATGGGGCATGATTCTCGGCAAGGCAGGTAGATTGCCTGGTGAATTGGATCCTGAAATCATAGAACTTGCGGAGAAGCAGGGCAGGAAATTTGTCGATACAGACCCACATACCCTCTATCCTAATGCTCTTGATGATTTCCGTAAGGAGATGGATGAGAATGGTTGGGAATATGGTCAGGATGATGAGGAACTCTTTGAACTTGCCATGCACCCTGAACAGTATCGCAACTATAAGAGCGGTCAGGCTAAGAAAAACTTCCTTGCGGAATTGCAAAAGGCAAAGGATGCAGCTCTCGGCAGTAAGGTTTCCGTTGAGCAGTTGACAGCTTTCAAACATGCTAAGGCTGATGCTATTGTTGCTCCTTACAGCGGTCAGGTGTTCTGGGAAATTGGCGGTGGTTGCGAAGGCACGCCTTCTGTTGAACCGTATATCGGTAAGGAATATGCTGAGGGCTCAGCTTTCTGCTATATGCACACACCGTGGGGAGAACTTCTCACTGTTCCTGCTGCTCTCGGTGGAAAACTTGTTGAAATCAAGGCAAAACAAGGCGCAAGAGTCAGAAGAGGTGATGTTATCGCTTACATAGAGCGAAATCACAATGCGTAATTATGAGAAGGTTTTTATTGTTTCTTTTGATAAGATTTGTCAATTATAATTCTTATAATGTATAAATTCTGAAAGAAACATTCCATTTTATATCAAATAATCGGTGCTACAGGTTTTTGTGGCACCGATTTTGAATTATAGCTTTTATCTCACCACTAATAAGTTTGCTGTAAGCTGTTGCACCTGTTTGGTTAAGATGAGATCTGTCATAAAAATATTCTCTTCTATTATTAAAAGTACTGTCGGTGTAATGGCTTAACAATGGTATCTCGTATTTATCACATAGTTTCTTTATCGGTTCGTTCACTCTGTCATCGGTGTTTTCATATAAAGGAGATACCGCAAATATTATCTGTGTCTTTCCTTTGCATTCGTTAATCATCTTTTCAAGATAATACAGTTTCAAACTGTCGTATACGTATGTATCTTGTACATCTACTGGTTTAGGGTCAGATGTCATTTCTTTATCTTGGGGACGGTATCCTTTATTGTCTTCATGCAAAGGATGAAGATTATCCATTATTAATTGAGGAATTGTTGAATTGAACCTATACATTTTGGAGAACATCTTGTAACGTTCTGTACAGTCAACTTTCCAGAATATGGAATCTACAGAATTACCATCTCGTTTATTATAGAAATAGCGCAGATTTCCCAAATATTTGTGATTGTCGCCAACCAACAAATCAAAACCTGACGTTACTTCATAAATCAATATTTTAGGATAATAACGCTGTGTTATCATCTTAAAAAAACCATACGAGCAGATAATACCGTTTCCGTCAAAACCGCAATTATATGCTGTCAAACCTAATGTGTCTTGCAATATGTCTGGATCATAATGATGAATTGCACGCGACGAACCAAATATCAATATATCGGCATTTGTACCTCTGGCTATATAATTCTTTCGTTTTGTATCACCACCTTTTGCATTATTAACTAATTTGTCGCCCACAGCACCGACTGCAAAATCACAGACTATGACTAACAGAGCAAATATACCCAATAGAATAAATGACTTTTTCATGACCTCAAAAACTCACATAAATAAACTGACTGCTGTCAAATACACCTGCTAACATTATGATTATAACAAGAGCTAAATATGTAAACCACCTTACCACAATCCTCCTGTTATTTAGCATGGCAAACTTGGAAGGTGCAAATTCTTGCAACAATTCAGATATAACCACCATTCCTACCGACATTAATGAGAATAAAACATCCTTATTATTCGGCAGTAATATACTTCCATGCTGCGTGAACATCCTAATGATAACACCAACACCATCTGCGATAGTTGGCATGCGGAAAATTGTCCATAGAAAATTTATTAGGATGAATGTTACTATTATTCGAGGCAAACGAACCAAAAATTTATTACTCTCGCATTTTTGCAGCCCGATAGCTTTCTCTATCACCTGAGAAACACCGTGAAGAACTCCCCAAACTATGAATGTCCAGTTTGCACCATGCCAAATTCCGCTCACAAGAAATGTAACCAGGATGTTGATATAATTGCGGGCTTTGCTACAACGACTTCCTCCCAATGGTATGTAAACATAGTCTTTCAACCATGTTGAGAGAGAAATATGCCACCTGCGCCAGAAATCTGTAACCGATACAGAAAAATAAGGGCGGTTGAAGTTGTTGATTAATACAAATCCCATCAATCGCCCCACTCCTACTGCCATCAACGAATATCCTGCAAAATCGCCATATATTTGAAATGAATATGCTAAACTTGCTACCAAACAAGATATGCCAGAATTATATTGCCAATTGTCGAATACGGTATCTACATACAGTCCGAGCCTGTCCGCCATCACAACTTTCAGGAACATTCCCCAAAGCAGGAATTTCAATCCTGCAACGAATTGGCTCTCATCGAACCGCCTGTTTGCTTTTATCTGCGGTAGTAAATCTCTCGCCTTGCTTATAGGTCCAGACAAAATTTGTGGGAAGAAACACACAAAAAGCATATAATCCCACCAATTCCGCTCTACCTCTATGCGTTTGTAATAAACATCAAACAGATAACCTACGGCTTGAAATGTGAAGAATGATATTCCAATAGGAATTGCCCAATTAAGTC
>JAJPYV010000356.1 GCA_021204735.1 Prevotella sp. | reverse complement strand
TTATTTTACGAACTCAGTGAGCATTATTCTTCCTCGAAATCCACATATTCGCCCTCGTTGTCAGAGAATATCTTTCTGTTTGCTTCATTTGGGTTACGACTGTCAATAATCTCCTGACCGTCGCTATTGCTTGTCTTGCTGTATGAGCCAAAACCACTGCCCCTGCCGTAACTGCTGCTGTTGCCATAGCTTCCATTGCTCTTTCCAAAGCCATTACTTTTACCACCACTTGTCAGGTCATTGAATTTCTTCTTGAAATTGTATATCGACCTGAAAATACCGAAAACGGTAAAAACAAAAGCAAAGATTGCACAAAGAACGATTATCAATATGATGTTCAATAAGAATGCCATTATTTCTTTTTTCTTTGATTAACGATAGCTGAAAGTACAACATACCATGCTATGATTATTGCAAAAGAGGATATCCAGAAAAGTAGGATTATAGGCACACAGGTGATAAGAAATATGTATTTTACCTCGTTTCCTTTCCATCCCCAATGCTTGAATTTCAATGCGAACATTGGTATTTCAGACACCATAATAATACTCATTACAAGAACGAGGATGAGAACCACAGGCAGCATCCACGAAGCCGATTCTATGAGATTGTGCGCACCGACAAGCAAAGAGCCCCAAAACAGAGCGTTGGCAGGTGTCGGCAAACCAATAAATGATGATGTCTGACGCTCATCAAGATTGAACTTTGCAAGGCGTAAAGCCGAAAATGCAGCCATAACGTATGCAAAAAATGGAATGATATTACGCAATGGTTCAAGCCAGATTGGATAATCCATTACGTTCAGCTCAAAATACACCATAGTGGAAGGTGCCACACCAAATGTAACGATGTCAGCTAAGGAGTCCAACTCCTTTCCTATTGGTGAAGACACTTTCAAAAGACGCGCACTCATGCCGTCAAAAAAGTCAAATATCGCCCCTATGACAATAAATGACAATGCTGCAATTGCATCCCCTGAAAAAGCGAATGTAATCGCTACGCAACCTGATACCAAGTTGCAGCAAGTTATGGTGTTGGGAATATTCTTTGTTATAATGTTAGCCATAAAAACAATTGACTTCCGTATCATTTAGTACAGAAGGGTAAAATTATTTAAGTCGTGCGATAACAGTCTTGTCACCCGTAGTAGACTGCCCCATCCTTACGCAAACTTCCGTTCCGATTGGTAAATATACGTCTACCCTCGAACCAAACTTGATAAAACCAAGATGTTCATCAATATAGCAGTCTTCCTCTGCACGGGCGTATGTCACAATGCGGCGTGCCAATGCTCCAGCTATCTGACGGCATAATATCTCCTCGCCTTCTGGTGTCTCAAGAAGTATGTCAGCATGCTCGTTCTCCTCACTTGCCTTAGGCAACCATGCCTTATGAAAATTCCCATCCTGGTGATACACCTCCTTAACCTTACCATCAACAGGAAACCAGTTGGCATGTACGTTGAAAAGACTCATGAATATACTTATCATCAATCGCTTCTCATGAAAATAATCATCTTCAAATACCTCCTCAATAACTACTACCTTACCATCGGCAGGGGCTACAACTATTCGTTCCGTATCACCATCAAAATAACGCTTGGGACAACGAAAGAAATTCACTACTACGGAATAAATCACTCCGAAAACTACAATAAAGCACCAAAAAGGCCACTTATTATCAACGTAGACCCATAGGATTATGGCAATGGCTACAATGGCTACTAAACCGTAAACAAGAGAGTCGGTCCCTTCCCTATGAATGCGAACGTTCTTAAGTTTTCTAATTCTTTTTCCCATAGTAAGTTGCACTTACAATTTGCATGCAAAGTTACGCCTTTTTTACGTATTTGACAAATTTTTCATACCATTCTTTTGGCTATGTCATATTTTACACTTATCTTTGAGCCTCAAAGAAAATCGCTATTTAGAAAAATGCAAGACTTCATTCACTTACACGTACACACCTACTACTCCATTCTCGATGGACAATCCAGTATCCAGCGACTTGTAGATAAGGCTGTTGCCAATGGCATGAAAGGTATGGCGATAACCGATCATGGCAATATGTTTGGCATAAAAGAATTTTACAATTACTGCAACAAGGTAAACGGAAAACTCAAGAAAGAAGGCAAGGAGCCGTTCAAACCTATCCTCGGTTGTGAAATGTATGTGGCTCACAGAAGTAAGAGCGACAAGGTGAAAGACATGAATGACCTTGGCGGTTACCATCTTATCATCCTCGCAAAAAACTATAAAGGTTACAAGAACCTTATAAAACTTGTATCAAGAGCGTGGGTGGATGGTTATTACGGACGTCCTCGTACCGACAGAACTGATCTGGAAACGTATCATGAAGGGTTGATTATCTGTTCAGCATGTCTCGCTGGTGAGATTCCAGCGAAAATTCTTAAAGGTGATATTCAAGGGGCAAGGGAGGCCACTGAATGGTACAAAAACTTGTTCGGTGAAGACTTTTACCTTGAACTTCAACGACACAAAGTAACCGACCCTAATCAGCGTGCCAACCGTGAGACTTATCCATTGCAGCAGCAAGTGAATAAGGTGTTGGAGGAATTCTCTAAGGAATACGGAATAAAGTTGGTTTGCACTAACGACTCACATTTTGTAGATGAGGATAACGCAGAAGCTCACGACCACTTGCTTTGCTTATCTACTGGTAAGGATCTTGATGACCCTAAACGTCTGCTTTACTCCAAGCAAGAATGGTTCAAGACGCAACAGGAGATGAACGATGTGTTCCCTGACCATCCCGAAGCATTGAAGAATACACTCGAAATATTGGAAAAGGTAGAAACGTATAGCATAGACCATAATCCTATCATGCCTTTCTTCCCTATCCCAGAGGATTTCGGTACAGAAGATGATATACGGAAAAACTTCACCGAAAAACAACTGTATGATGAGTTCACCACTGATGAGAATGGCGAGAATCCTTTGCCACCAGAAGAAGGCAAGAAAAAGATTGAGCATCTCGGTGGTTACGAAAAATTGTATAGGATAAAATTCGAGGCTGACTATCTCGCAAAACTTGCACATGATGGGGCAAAAAGGTTATACGGTGACACAATTCCACCAGAAATAGAAGAGCGCATTAAGTTTGAACTTCATGTAATGAAGACAATGGGTTTTCCCGGCTATTTCCTTATTGTGCAGGATTTTATCAACGCAGCCAGAAACCTTGAAGTTATGGTAGGACCTGGACGTGGCTCTGCTGCTGGTTCTGTCGTAGCCTACTGTCTTGGAATAACAAAAATAGACCCGATAAAATACGATTTGCTTTTTGAGCGTTTCCTCAATCCTGACCGTATCTCTTTGCCCGATATTGATACTGATTTCGATGATGATGGTCGTGGAAGAATACTTGAATGGGTGGAGGATAAATACGGTCATGATAAAGTGGCACATATCATTACATACGGCACAATGGCAACAAAAAACTCCATCAAAGATGTTGCCCGTGTAGAAAAAGTGCCTCTCGCAATTTCCAACCACCTATGCAAGGCTATACCTGACCGCCTACCCGACAATATGAAGATGAACCTGCCCAATGCGATAAAATGCGTACCTGAACTACGAGAAGCAGAGGCAAGCGATAACGAGTTGTTAAGAAATACGATAAAATATGCCAAAATGCTTGAGGGAACGGTGAGAGGAACAGGTATTCATGCATGCGGTACAATTATCTGCCGTGACCCGATAAGCGACTGGGTACCTGTAAGTACTGCAGAAGACAAAGCGAATCCTGGTCACAAGTTGCTTACCACTCAATACGATGGTCATGTCATAGAGGAAACAGGATTAATAAAGATGGACTTCCTCGGACTGAGCACATTGTCTATATTGAAAGAGGCTGTAGAAAACATCAAAATAACTAAAGGGATAGATATTGACCTCGACAATATTCCTATTGATGATGAGTTGACCTACAAGCTCTATCAGGAAGGCCGCACAGTGGGCACGTTCCAGTTTGAGTCGGCTGGTATGCAAAAGTATCTCCGCGAACTGAAACCTACGGTATTCGAGGATCTTATTGCCATGAATGCTTTATACCGACCAGGTCCTATGGAATACATCCCTTCATTCATCGCCCGCAAAAACGGTAAAGAGGAGATTAAATATGACATCCCTTGCATGGAGAAATACCTCAAGGATACCTACGGTATAACAGTTTATCAGGAACAGGTGATGCTTCTCTCCAGACAATTGTCTAACTTCACTCGTGGCGAGAGCGACGCTCTCCGCAAGGCAATGGGTAAGAAGAAGAAAGATATTGTCGACTCAATGAAACCCAAATTTATTGAGGGTGGAATGGCTAACGGTCATGATCCGAAAGTTCTCGAGAAAATCTGGAGTGACTGGGAAAAATTTGCAAGTTACGCTTTTAATAAAAGTCATGCAACATGTTATTCATGGGTATCTTACCAAACGGCTTATCTCAAAGCACATTATCCTTCTGAATTTATGGCGGGCAACATGAGCCGTTCCGTGAACGATATTGGGAAAATTACCAAATTGATGAATGAGTGTCAGGCAATGGGCATCGCATGCCTCGGTCCTGATGTTAACGAGAGCCGCCAGAAATTCAGCGCTAACAAGAAAGGTGAGATTCGTTTCGGTCTCGCGGCTATCAAAGGTATGGGTGATTTAGCATCAGAAGATATAATTTCAGAGCGGGAAAAGAATGGTATTTACAAGAATGTATTCGACTTCATGCAGCGAGTAAATCTATCGGTAATCAACAGCAAGTCGCTCGAAAGTCTTATATTAAGTGGTGGCTTCGACAGTTTTAATATACCTCGTGAATGTTATTTTGCCAAAGGCAATGATGGGAAGACTTTCCTTGAGACGTTAGTTCGCTATGGGCAACTTTACCAACAGGAACAAAAAGAGGCAAAAAATTCACTCTTTGGTGGTTTCGATACTGTGGATATCGTAACACCCCCAATTCCACAAGTAGAACCATGGAGCCAAATTGAAAAACTTAACAAGGAACGTTATCTTGTAGGTATTTACCTCTCAGCTCATCCTTTGGACGAGTATGAATTCATCCTTAAAGACTTATGTAATGCTAAATGCCCTGAATTAAATGATAAGATAGAACTTTCCAAAAAACAGGAGATTACATTTGGAGGAATAGTTACGACTGTAAGAAGTAATTACACAAAGACAGGCAAACCTTGTGGCTTTGTAACAATAGAAGACTTTGACGGACAAGGTGAATTGGCTTTGTTTGGTGAGGAATGGGGAAAGTGGAACGGTATGCTTTTAGAGGGCAGTACGATAATGGTAAAAGCTAAATTTGTAAAACGTTTCCGCGATAAAGAATATATGGACATGCAGATTACTGATATTCAGTATCTACAGACCGTAAAAGAAAAGATGATAGAAAAGATGACAATAACTGTCGAGGTTGACAAGTTGGATGATACTATCATTTCTGACCTTGTAACAATAATAAAGGGCTGTCCTGGTAACACACAACTGTTTTTCTCTATACATGACAACAACAATGCAAAACCTTTAACTCTCCGCAGCCGTAACGATAAAGTTGACATAGACAAAAAACTAATTACTTTTATTAATGATAATGAAGGATTGAGTTTTAAAGTCAACTGACAAAACGCCTTTATCTGACTTACACCGTGTTTGGCATGATGTTTGCACAAATTTTAATATGAAATTAATTAATCTATAAATAATAAGTAAAATGGAAGTTACAATCACTAATGAGAATTTTGAAAGTCTGAAAAGCGGTAATCTGCCTTTGGTAGTTGATTTTTGGGCTACATGGTGTGGACCGTGTCGTGCTGTCGCTCCTATAATCGAAGAACTTGCAAAAGAATATGATGGCAAGATTGTAGTAGGCAAATGCGATGTGGAAGAAAACGATGATATCGCAATGGACTTTAGTATCCGCAATATTCCAACAATCCTGTTCTTCAAGAATGGCGAAGTAGTTGACAAATTTGTCGGAGCTACCACAAAGGCAAAACTTAAGGAAAAGTTTGATTCCCTATTGTAAAATAGGATGAAACTATCCTCATAAGTGGCGAACCACAAAAACAGTTCGCCACTTTCTTTATGAAAAAATGCCAGCAAATTAGACATTTCAAACCATTTAAGTCATAGGCTCAACAGTTAAATAAAATACAAAAATCCCCAAAAGCCTTTTCAGACCTTTGGGGACACACCCTCATTGCTTCTACTTTTAACTAAATGATTTTCTCAGGTGTTTCCTGTTTGTTTTTATTCTGTTGTTGTTTCCTGTGGTTTCGGACCTCTTGGACCACCTGGGCGACCCTGACGCTGAGGACGCTGTGACCTCATCTCCTGGAATTTCTGATATTGCTCTTCCGTGAGGATTGACTTTATCTTCTCGTCAAATTCTGCCTTTTTTGCTTCCATCTCAGCCATCTTTGCTTCCATCTCTGCTTTCTTTGCCTCCATCTCCTCTGAATTAGGTTGAGCACATGCACACTGTGGAGCACCATTATCATCGTTAGGTTGGGCACATGCACATTGTGGAGCATCATTGTCACCATTCGGTTGAGCACATGCACATGGAGGCGCTACGTTATCACCACCCTGTGGAGCATCACCCATTTCGCCCCTTGGTCCCTTAGGTCCCCTCGGTCCTCTTGGTCCCATAGGTCCTCTTGGAGCTCCTTCTCCATTATCTTGTGGCATCATCTCTGCCATAACCTCCTTGAATTGCGCTGCCTGAGTCTCATCCAATCCAAGTTCACTAATCATCTGCTCTATGCGCTGTGACTGATCTGGTCTTCCTTTTTTCTGGTCCTGGTCTTGTGCCATACCTGAAGCCGAGAATAACATTATTGCTGCGGCTAATGTGAAAATCTTTTTCTTCATAATTTTTTGTTTTTAGTCATTGTACACTTCTTTGACGATTTTTCATTACAAGAGTTTAATCATTTATACCTCTAAATATACGAATTGTTAATGTAAATAGACAAATCTGTGCTATTTTTCCTATTTTTAGGCTTAATAATTAATAATTGCTAATTACTGCCATCTTACAAAAATCCCAGAGGTCATTTTCAGACTTCCGGGATAACATATATCTTTTAGAAAATTTCATCGATATTAAAAACTATAACCTTACGGCATCAATTCCTGATACTTCTTGTACTGTTTCTTAGTAAGAATCTTCTTTACTTTCTTATCCACAGTCTTCCTCTTCTCCTTCATGTCCTCTGGTTTGCTTTTCTTGTCTTGCGGCCCACCCTTACCTCTGTTGGGCTCCAACTCTTTCATCGCATCCCTGAACTTTATCTCCTGACTTTTGTCCAACTCGAGCTCACGGATCATCTGCTCTATGCCAGGCTGTTGTTTCTGTCCTCCTTTACCTGGTCCTCCTTTCGGACCCTGCGCCATACCTAATGCTGCGAACAACATAATTGCTACGGCTAAAGTGAAAAATTTCTTCTTCATAATCATATATTTTTTACATTATTCATATTTTATGACGATTATACACTTTAAAAGTTTTACTCATGCCTTATAAAATATACGTACAAAAAACATATATAGACAAATCAATGTTTATTTCTGTTTTATTAAGAATATTTTTACTATATCAATCTCGTTGCATCCTTCAACCATTGTCTATCTTCGTAATCAAGAAGTGGTGAAAGACGGTCATATACTGTCTTATGATAATTGTTTAACCAATCTATCTCTTCTTGGGTTAACATTGCAATATTTACGGGATAAAGATCTATCGGACAGAGCGTGAGTGGTTCAAATCCTAAAAATCTTCCGAACTCAGTCTCTTTATATGGAACTGTGAGCAACATATTCTCTATACGTACACCAAACCTACCTGCCAAATACAATCCTGGTTCATCGGTAACTGTCATGCCTTCCACAAGTGGTGCGGGCTTATACTCCATACGTATCTGGTGCGGACCTTCGTGTACATTAAGATATGATCCTACTCCATGCCCTGTCCCGTGGAGGAAATTGTAGCCTTCATTCCACATATCCTTGCGTGCTATTGCGTCTATCTGTGTTCCACTTGCCCCTCGTGGAAACTTCAGCATACTTAGTTGGATATGTCCTTTCAACACAAGAGTGTACACCTTCCTTTGTTCTTCCGTAACTTCTCCAAGAGCTATGGTTCGTGTTATGTCTGTTGTGCCGTCCAAATACTGTGCTCCAGAGTCTATAAGCAACAGACCTTTGGGCTGCAACTGCACGTCTGTATCCTGTGTAGGCTCATAATGAACTATAGCACCATGCTCCTGGTATGCAACTATCGTATCGAATGAAACACCCATGAACAAGTCTTGTTCAGCTCGTAGGGATGTAAGTTTGTTGCTTACGGATATCTCTGTCTGTCCACCTGCTTCTACGGATAGCTTCAACCAACGTAAGAACTTGACCATTGCTACTCCATCACGGAGCATTGCCTTATGAAATCCTTCTATCTCAGTAGCGTTCTTATGCGCTTTCAGATAAGGCACTGGAGATGGCAAGTTAACTTTCTGACATGACACCTTATTATATAATGTGTAGTTTATCTCGTTCTTGTCAAGTAAAATGTTATATTCTTTGTATTTCACAAGTGCTTTACTTATATCAGTATAGTTCTCCACTTTAATGCCTTCCTCATGAAGATATAATTTTACATCAGAAGTCAATTTACGACTATCAACAAATAGTGTTACCGCCTTATGAGTAATAATCAGATAGGATATGAACACAGGGTTGCAATGCACATCAGAACCACGGAGATTCAATATCCAAGCTACATCATCAAGCGTGGAAATCAGAATACCTTCAGCGTGCATGTCACGCAGATATGCACGAATGTTACTTATTTTCGACTTGCAATCCTCACCTGCATATCTCAATGGATGAACAACAATCTCATCAATAGGGATTGCTGGTCTATCTTCCCATATAACAGCAAGTGGGTCGTAATTCGTCCTCACCGTTATTCCACCATTAGCACGTAGGCCTGCTATCAGTGTCTCAACAAAAGCTGCCGAATTAACCATGCCGTCTACTCCTACAACAGGACTTTGTACTATCGACAGTTTCATACCCAACCAGTCTATTATGCTGGGTGTGCCTTCGATGCCATCTTTCATGAGCTTGTATTCAGTATCTTCCAACTGTTTTTCCGCAGCAATGAAATAGCGCGAGTCGGTCCAAAGAGCTGCATTGTTCATCGTTACCACTGCCGTACCTGCAGAACCGTCGAAACCAGAAATCCACTTACGACCCTCCCAATGAGCAGGGATGTATTCTCCGTTATGAGGATCGGTACTCGAAAATATGAATGCGTCAATACTCTCGCGCCTCATCACATCTCGAAGAGCTGCAAGTCTTTGTTCTATATCTTTCTTCATTATTGAAATTGTAAAATGTACTTTACAAAGATAATCGTTTTTGTATTTAATAACAAATCAAATTCAGATTATATATTTTTTCTCAGTCTTTTTTCGTACCTTTGCATGGCATTTAAGGGCATGACAGTTTGGCAAGGTGTTCATGTTTGCTGATTTCTTGTTGTTTACTCCTAAATGTGATAGATAATTTTGAATGTCTTGATAAATTAAAAAAATAGGTATTATGAAATTCTTAACTAACGAGAAACTGACAATCGTCGGCGCTGCCGGAATGATTGGCTCTAACATGGTTCAGACTGCTCTCATGATGCGTTTGACTAGCAATATCTGCTTGTATGATGTATTCTCGGCTGAAGGCGTTGCTGAGGAAATGAGACAAAGCGGATTTGATGACGTTACTATCACGGCTACTACTGACGCAAAGGAGGCTTTTACGGACACTAAGTACATAATTTCTTCTGGTGGCGCACCACGCAAGGCTGGCATGACTCGTGAGGATTTGCTGAAAGGAAACTGCGAAATTGCAGAAGGTCTCGGCAAGAATATCAAGGAATATTGTCCTGATGTTAAACATGTTGTAATTATTTTCAACCCTGCTGACCTTACAGGTTTAGTTACTCTCTTGTATTCTGGTCTTAAACCTTCTCAAGTTACAACACTTGCCGGTCTTGACACTACCCGTCTGCAAAGTGCTCTCGCTAAGAAGTTCAATGTAATGCAGAATGAAATTGAGGGTTGTGCTACTTACGGTGGTCACGGTGAACAAATGGCTGTTTTCGGTTCTCACGTAACAATAGCAGGGAAAAAACTTACTGACATTATCGGCACTCCTGAGTTTACTAATGAAGAATGGGAACAGATGAAGAAGGATGTAACACAAGGTGGTGCTAAAATCATACAACTGCGCGGACGATCTTCTTTCCAAAGTCCTGCTTACCTCTCTGTTGAAATGATACGTGCCGTCATGGGCGGTGAACCGTTCCGTTTCCCTGTTGGAACATACGTAAAGACTGACAAATACGACCATATCATGATGGCTATGAAGACAACCCTTGATACCAATGGTGCTTCATACGTTGTTCCTGAGGGCACTGCTGAGGAAAATGCAAAACTTGATGCAAGTTATGAACACCTTTGCAAGATGCGCGATGAATTAGTTACTCTTAACATCGTTCCTGAGATTGCCAAGTGGAAAGAGATAAACCAAAATCTTTAATGAAAGTAATACCTGACTGATAACAGGTTGGCTAATTACAAGGCAGTATAGATAGTGATTTCCATACTGCCTTTTTATATTAATGTATTATATG
>JAJPYV010000346.1:6178-10751 GCA_021204735.1 Prevotella sp. | reverse complement strand
TCTTAATTCTTAATTTTGAAACGTGCGAGCCTTCTTTCGTATAGCACCGAACTATGGCAATATCACAGTCTATATCGTATAACGTGCAGCTATTTTTTCCAACAAGGCTCGCACGTTTCAACAGCGTTCCTCCAACGCTATACACTTCAACAATCTCAATTTCCGCTTCCGAATTTACCACAATCGTCCCACTTGTCGGCGAGTACACAACAACTTTCGGTGTTTGCCCATACATCTCCTTTATATCTACTTCTGCCCTTCCTGCCGTATGTATAAAGTATCTTCCGTGAGTCGCTCCTTCCAAAGTTATGGAATACCCTTCCGTTATTGGTGTTTCGGTATTCGTTTCTGCATCATACAACGCCGGTTCTTCCACATTGTCCACACCTACAAACGTCAGCGTATAAGAAGACCCTTCATCCGCAAACACGCCCAACGGTATCACACGCTGCTCTTTCAACGAATTCACGCTTACCGCTTTGCCGTCAGCCACAGTATATACCAACGGCATGCCGTTCTTCTTCCACGATGCATCCTCCAACATTATCACATCTTCATCAACACCGTATCCGTCAGTTGCGTATTCAGAATATGAAATTGCCGCACTGCTCCTGCCTCCGTTGCCTTCTGCTCTTATTGAGAAAACAAATAGTGTTTCATCGGTATTCTCGTCTGTTTCTAATTTCTGCATGTCTTTTGTGAAGGTAATTGCTCCTGTTTCTTTTGCCTTTACGAAAAATGCTCCGTATGGCGGCAATAAATAATCGTCTGCTCCTGATGAGGTAAATTCCGCATTTCCAGTTTCTTGCTCATAATTATTTCCCGTCCAATAATTTCCTGTCAGTAATTCTTTGTTTCTCTCATTACTGAAAAACTCTTTCATCGACAGGCATGCCGTGAATGGATTACCTATAAGGCAATACCCGTCTGCTGTCGGGTTTAACTCAACAGTAATATCTCCTCCTTCATACACGTCCTTCCCGTCCTGGTCTGGATTATCCTCGCTGCGCTCAACCATTTCTGAAATTCTCAGTTTCCCTGCTCCTTCTCTTGTCAGGTTGTCTGCTGTATTATATCTATTGTCTGCTTTCGGAAAACGAAATATAATGTCATCTTTATTGCTCCCCTCGGTCGTCAAGAATGCTTTTATGGAATATCCGTCCCCCGCCTCGAATGGCACGGCTGCGTCGTTGTAAACCGAGCTCCATCCTGTAGTAACATACGATGGTGTTTCCGTAACGCTTGTGTTGTTCAATATCTTTGCATCTGTGTCATTCCAACTGCGTTGGTACACTAAAGGGTTTGATCTGCTGTTATCTTCCCCAAATGTAATGTCTGTATAATATTCACTCGTCTCTTTTCCTGTATTTTTGGTGTACCAGTCGCCTGCCACTACGCCTTTCAATGGCACTGATACCAAATTCCACTTGTTTTGGGACTCTGCCACGTCTATCCATACTTTCTTACACATCAGTTGCTCTGAATGTAACAGTTGTGCGCCTTGCTCTATGTGTATTTCATCGCATAGGTTCACTCTGTATCGCTCTGTTTTCATGGCATTATTCTTGTTCTCGTAAACCATCATGTCATACATGATGTTCTCCATCGGCTTCTTTTCCACATTCTCTGGTTCTCCGTTTAACCAGTCTGTTTCGCTTGACCACCCTTCGCCTGCCCAGTCATACTTGTTTTGCCGCTTTGAAAATCCTGCCATGTATAGTTCAGCTCTACTGCCTTTTGGTATTACTACTTTCGTGAACAGCATCGGCACGTATCCATTGTCTGTTCCATTTTCATCATTGGTGGTATAGTCGGTCTTGTTTATTTCTCTTGCATCTGCTCGTCTCCAATTGATGTCATCGTTCCAGTTATCCTTGCTTGTGCCTTGCCATACAAGATATTTGGGCACTACTTTCATCTCTAATGGGAAAGACCCGTAACATGAGGTGGGTATTGGGTTGCCTTCTGTATCTTTTTCCTCGAAATATATATTCATCGTATAACTACATCCTTCTTTCGGAACAAATGCTTTTTCGCCTTCTTCATGCTCGAAATATATCTTCATATATGCTCCGATACTTTCCTCATCACTACTTTCATCGTCTTTTGCGTAGAGGTATTTTATCTTTCCTATCGGTAAGTCATAATGCTGGAAATCTTCTCCCAACTGTTCTTTATATGTGGGATCATCTGTAGCTATCAGATACAGTTTCGTGAAATCCACCATGTCTTCTGGGACATAACTCACTACTCCAAGATGGTCTGGCTCTGTGTAGTCTTCGCTTTCTTCAGAATTTACGTATTTTGCGCCTCTTAAATTTACGGTTATGGGATGTTCTTCTGTTGCACTGTTTATCTGGTCGGCTCCTACTCGCAGACATGGATTGAAATTTTCTGTCGGATATCTCACATCATTAAATCCTAATCCCAGACTTGGAGCTGCTCCTGATGGGTTGAAAGTGGCTTCTACATAACTCAAACATATCATTACGGCATCTTCGGGCAACACACTCTCGTTTTCTATCGGTACGCAGACTAATTGCTGGCCTTGTGCCAATATTTTCAGTTCCATTCTTTCCTTCCGCAGTTCGAGCTTTTTGTCTGTATATCCATTCCAGCCTTCTTGTGATATGTAATTCTCAAGTAGGTTGTATTGGTTTTCGGTGAACGTGTTTTTTATACCGCCTATCTCTACGTCATACTCTTTGTTGTTCTCGTCATTATCGTAATAATCGTATGTTACTTCCAATTCTGTGGCATTGGGATATACTTGCCTGAATGCTTTCAACGCAGTACTCACTGTTTCGTTGCCGTATTCTTCTTGCTCTAATGTAAATTCCATTGCACTGCCCATAAACCAGTCGAAATAGATCTCATTTTCCATCGCATGATAATTCCCTTCTTCATCTTGGTATCTCGCTTCTGCTGATATTTCCACCGTTTCTCCTATACATATTTCTTCTACGTCGTATGGGAGTACTATCTCGCCGTTTATTTTCAACAGAGTGGCAGAGACAACATTAAAATTTGTCTCTATCGTGCATCCACTGTTTATTATTCTTGCAAATTCTTTTTCTTTCTCGTATTCTCCTTCCGTGTTTGTATGGGGCTCAAGTATTATCAGATAGTTCACGTAGGGCATCAACTCTGAATAGAAGTCTATCGACAGCATCCTGTTACCATACTCGTCTGTCCTTCTCTTGTAAAACCAGTCGTTGTGCTCTCCTAAATTCGGATTCCCTTCTTCGTATTCTGTGTTGTCTTCGTAATATAGGTAGAAGTCTAATGTGGGAAATTTTGATGTCTCGTCTTCTCCGCTTTCATTGGCTATCGAATAGGCTATGGCTTGTATTATAGCTTCCTCACTTGTCGGGTCTCCTTCATAGTTTGCCAAATAGTAATCGTATTTGCTCTTGTTGATGATTATGAAATCTGCTGAGGCGTATTCTCCGTCTCCTTGTGTGTGATCAGTTTCTTTCTTGCCTAATCGTGAGAGCATGGATTCGTAGTTGATGTCCATCCTCATCAACGTCTTATCGTTGTCACATGTGGGATTTAATTGGGTAATTTCCACAGTCGGTTTCAACACTCTTACTTTCACTTCGTCTAAATAAAAGTCGCCACCTGCTGTGGATGAACAGTAATTTTCTACTTTCAAATAGTATGTGTCGTAATTTATATCATCGCAGATGAATGAGAAATATACTTGAAACCAGTCGTTGTATGCAGATCCCATGCCTGGATAGTCATCATCAAGAAAACAGGTAGTGCGTATCTGTCCGGAACAGTGACGATATATCGGGGTCTCCTCGCCTGTTTCCTCATCTACGCCAATAATAGTGAACAACACTCCTGCATCGTCTGATTCTTTTGTGTCTGAACTCTTTATCCATGCGGTAACAAATAGTTCGGATCCTTGACAGAGGTTTTGCTCAAAATGTAGGGTGGCTATCGTTCCTGGTCGGTCGGATGCATCGACATACAAAAAGAAATTGTCGCTTTCCTTTCCCATGTTCTGTGTCACTGGGGGTATGCCGTAACTCTCTGCGTAATTCTCACCGTTTCCGTAATATCCGTCCATTATGGCGTACTCGCACCAGCGTACTACATTCTGCTCATCAGCGTAATTACCTTCTTCGTGGTTTGATCCGTCATAGAATGCGTATGTGCAGTTGTCCCATTTGAATGGGTATTTGTAATAGTATCTGTTTGTTTCTTCGCCAAACTTGTTGTTGTTAACGTTTCCTTCTTCTCCATAATCAAAATCCAACGAGGTGATAAGGTCTAACTTTTCTTTCATGTATTCTGGCGAACGGTATTTCAACTTCTTCCACCAGTGGTCTTTTTCTTCTCTTGTCTCTCCTGATGTGATGTATGCTACTTGATGCTGGGTCAACGGGGTTGTCTCTTCCTTGAACGTCAACTTGTATCGTGCTATGTTATAGGTCGTGTTTCCTATCGTCTTTGTCACAAGGATGGTTGCCTTACTGTTGTCTTCTACTTCCCACTGTGCGGCGCCTTGTGCTCCTTGCTTTCTGAAATGGATTACTCGGTTCGTGGATGTTATAATGTT
>JAJPYV010000346.1:0-6078 GCA_021204735.1 Prevotella sp. | reverse complement strand
CTCCGTCTACGTATGTTTCTGCAAAATCGGTGTATGCTGAAAGGTCGCACGCCACAATATAGTATGTGTTGTCTATGCAGGTAAAATTTTTGTTGTTCAACTTGGCTGCGGCAAATTCCTCGTCGGTGGGATAATAAAATTCCATGTCTACGAACAGTTTACTGCCTCCTTCCATCGCTCCTCCACTTACATATCCGTTTGCAAATCGCCATGCTGTGAGCTCGTGGTTTACTTCTTTCGTGGCATCTGGCGTCAGCAAATCGGCGTTTCCGTTTTCTGGGTCGAAATAGAATGTTCCATCGGTTCGATAGTCAAACCAACGGTAGTAGTTGGGAGTGGTACTCAGCCATGTTTGTTTTCCCTCCGCTCCCCATGATTGTATCAGAGTGTTCGGAGATATCACTCCTATCGAACTGCCTTTGTGCATATATATAGTATCTACGTATGCATGCGTGGCTTGTATTGCTATCTCTTTCCCTTCATAATTGATAACTGTCATCTGATTTTCTTCATCAAAGGTATCTCCGTATTCTTTCTTCTCTCTCATTTGATACCATTTTGCGGGACGGTGCTTGATGGTTATTTCTTCTGTGTTGGTGTCTTTGTATTCTGTCTTATAATCGTTTGACGTGACTGTAAATTCTTTTTCTATCGCATTTCTTGTTCCTATGAGTTTTGCGAATATTTCTAATTGGTCGTTGCTGATTGTTTGTTGGTTTATGTCTGTACTTTCATCGACTGTTCTTGTTGCATGTACTACCAACAGATATGGAGTTTCGGCTGCAAGTTCTGCATTATAATCTGCTGTCAGTTGTTTTTCGCTTGTTGTAGTGCTCGTCTGTCTCAACAAGTATCCGTCGCTCGGAAAATTACTTCCTGCGTTATCTAAGTCGTACTCGCTGTTTCTTTCATAATAACGGAAAAATACTGCTCCTGGATTTTGGGTCTTTACCTTTGTGGCATTCTCGTTCTCATAACTGATATTCACTATGGAGTTTCTTATGGCTTCTTTTTTTGTATCCTCACTTTCTCCATGCGCATTTATGTATTCTTCATAACTGTTCTTGTTGATGATTATAAAGTCTACACCGCTACTTTCTGTGTTTTCTGAATCGTATTCATCTGGCGTAAATCCCATACTGTACATTAAGTCTTCGTATCCTATTTCTATCTTTATCGGGGTGTCGTGATGGGGACGTACTGGTTCTATCTGGCTCACATTTACATCAGTGGTTACCTTGCTGTACACTCTTATTTCGTCTACATAATATCCGCCTCCTTGGGGTGATACACTCGCGTTTTCTATCTTTACCGTATAGTGGTCGTATTGCTGGACATCGTTTTCTTTTACCCTGAATGTAAAAAATACTTGATACCATTCGTTTGTTCCAGCCCCCTTTCCTGTTACGTCCTGCGACAGATTTTCTTCTCCATTTATATATATCCATCCTCCTGTATTCTCTATCTGTCCTGTGTTATCACGGTATATTGGTTCTTGTGTCCCGTCTGACTTTACTCCCATCACTGTGAATAGCAACCCTGCATCGTTGTAGGTGTGCACTGCATTGGCGCTTCTCACCCATGCTGTAACAATCACTTCTGATCCGCTACTGAGGTCATTTGCAAAATCCAACTCTGCTATTTTTCCTAAGTTGTCGGTGGCATTCACGTACAACCAATTGCCTTCATGGTTCTTCACGCTCTTGTATTGGGGCTCCCACGGATTGATCCATGCTTTGTTTTCTAAATTTCCTACATAATAGTTTACAATCCCATACATGTTCCATGATGTCCGCCCTGTATGATAGGTATATCCGCTCGTTACTTCTACTGTATTGTCATTATATGGATTTACGTCAAATGACCCATCGTAAAAAGCATAACTACTGTTGCTCCACTTCAACGGGAATGGATAGTTGAAACGTTCTGCTGCCTCAGTTTTTCCTGTTGCGGCATCGTAAATTGTTTTGGTATTTATCTCATTGTCTCCATACCCTCCATAATCGAAATCCAATGATGCGAGTAATCTGCTCTTTTCTCTCAAATAGGATGGGGCTCGCTCATACATGTCTTTCCACCAATATGTGTCCTGCGGATCTTCCAACGCTGCTATTTGTGCTTCTGTCAGTGGTATGCTCTGTCGCTTGAATGTGAGCTTGTATCTTGCTATGTTGTATGTTTTCCCATTTACTGTCTTTGTTATGAGGATTGTGGCTTTACTGCCATTGTCCACGCTCCATAATGACCCTGATGCGCCTTTATAAAACTGAATTATCCTACTGTTTCCTGATAGGGTTAGAATGTCATTACTGCTACCTGACAGTGTCAACCCGTTGTCTTGTCCTTCTGCAAATCTAACTGTCAATGCTTCTTCCCCTGTCTCTCCATGAATTGCATAGGCTCGTGCTTCTTTCGACAGTGTTATTACTTCATTTGTGTTTTCTGATACTCTCTGATTAGGATACGTTATCTCGTATTCTTCGAGGTATTTCTTGCTTTCTTCATTTCCGCCTCCTTGATAATTTTCATCGGTAAACAGTTTCCAATAGTGTTGGAATTGCATAGGCAGGTCCTGGGGCACTTCTGTGTTTTCATCATCAATACCGATTATGTAATATACAACTCGTCCTGACAGTGTCGGCTCGCAATAATCGTTCTCTTCACAAAATGCCGGGGCTTTACTTTCATTGCCTTCATAGCCATAGTTAGGCTCGTATTCTACTGTAGAAAAATCGGTGTAATTGGATAGGTCACAGGCTACTGCATAATAGCTGTTGTCTAAGTCCTCGAAATTTCCCTTATTAGTGCCTTTCAGTATTTTGTTGTTGAACTCATCGTCTGTCGGATAATAGAATGTCATTTCTCTAAACGATTGGTTCTGGGCTGTCGCGTCATTGCCTTCTATATATCCCGTGTTGTAATTCAACAGTCCACTGACATATCCGTTCTCAAACCGCCAACCTATTCTCCATGTTGAATACAACAGGTCTTGACACCAACCGTTGACATCCATGTCTCCAATATTGAAACTCTTGTCATTTCGGTAATTGAACCATCGATAGTAGTTGTTTATGGATACTTGCCACATATTGTCATCATACTTGTTCGGTATCTGAAGGGTAATCGTACTACCTTTCTTCATGTATATCGTGTCTACGTATGTATGTGTTGCCTGCACCTTTTCTCCATTCTCCAGAGCCTCCATTTGTTTTTCATCGTCAAATGTATCATCATATTTCTGTCCCCCTCTAATATTTTCCTGATACCATTTTGCTGACTTATGTTTCACCGACTTACCCACAATACTCATCCCATCTGCTGTTGCTGGATAAGTCAAATAATAATGTCCGTTTTGTACTTGAGCCATACCAATGACACCCATTGAGAATATTGCAATTTGTATTAGTAACAGTCTTTTCATCATCCCTTATCTCTTTTCTTTATTAGTTGTTTAAGTTTGATTGTTACCCAATGTAGGGACTTTAATTTTTCGATTTAGCGAGTGCAGAGCCGAACTTGTTCGAGCTATGCCGAGCGTGAGAAAAATCACCAAAGGTAATTTATTAAGTCCGCTCGTTCTGAAAGAACGAATTCACAAGCAATCAACGCAAGCAATCTTTCGCCACATCGAATTCTTAACTCTTAATTCTTAACTTTTAACTTACACTTGCGCCTCAGCGCAATTGTATATTTCCTTCTTTCAGCACCACTCTCACATTATACCTCCTACTATGTCTAACTGTCAATTCATTCATTGGCATTTCCCAACTCACCTCAACGATGAAATTATATGCATAGTTTGGTGTTGCTGTCAGTCCCGTAACATTCAGCGTTCCATCCTCTTGTGGTGTACATTGCAACTCCTTATCCATGCATGTCCATTCCCACGTTACACCGTCTCTCACTTCTTCCGAAACATCATTTGTATTCTTAATCAATTTTGGTGTAATAGTAAAACTTGATGTTATGTCTCGCAAGGTTATCATGTAATATCCATCGCCATCTTCATGCCACTCGGCATCCGTATAATAATTCACTTCTTCCGTAAAATCTATTGGGGCTGTCTTTGCCTCAATCTCCAACTCAATATCATAACTGTCCAACTTGAGTTTTATGGGGAAGATGTAGTTTCGGGGAACGTCCTGCGTCATCGTCATAGCTACGTATCGTGAACCGTCATACTTATCATAGTTGTCGTTCCTTTCCATTTCAAGCATGAGCGTGTATCCTTTTTCACTGATCTCGTTATCACTTGATTTTGTTCTATAACTTTCATTGATATAGAAGGTTGCGATTTCCTCTCCTGCGGAATTTGATGCTATTCTATTAGCTGACAATTCTACCCCGCTCCCACTGTCAATGCCTTTTTCTTTCTCAAATGTAATTTCTCCCCAACTGTCTCCTACGGCTTTAGGAAACAGTGTCACATTATCGGCTGTTCCCAAAAACAACAGTCGGTTTATGTCTATATCTGTTTCCCCGTCTCCTACTACGGTAATCATCACCTTTCCAACAAGACGGTCAAGAACCACTGATATAAGATTGTTATCAAAATATTTGCCGTTCATGTCGCCTATCGCTATGCCTTCCAACTTCCCGCTCATTGGAATGTATTTGCCCTTTGCTATGTCTACTTTCGATGCTGGGTCGTCAATACTGAACGATAGGTCGTTTTCCGTGATTACGTCTCCTGTTTCCTTGTTGATAATCGCTCTCCATTCTGCACTTTCGGTATTGTCCCAATTTGCAAAGGCATAGACATTCTTCTTGCCGGCTCTTAACTCCATCTCGCCTGACGTATAATCGACCAAGTCTCCTGTTTCGGCTTTTGTTCCTGTCAGGTCGGGGCTTATTTTCATTTCTATTTGCCCTGTTTCGGCATCTACAATGAATATGCATAGGGTATTAATAAACTCGCCCTTTTCTCCGTTCTCTATTGCTGCCGCTTTTTCTCCACCTCTTACTCGTGTGGCGTTCAGGTCGGTTATCCCGTTGGTGGTTATATGTATGCTTACTGTCGTTTCTCTGTTTCCCTCAATGTTGTCTTCTGCTTCGGTACACGATAGCAACATACAACTAAATATCGGCAACATAATTGCCGACAATATGTATATTATTTTCTTTCTTGTTTCGTGCATGAAATTATCTTAACATTCTACTAAAAGTCTACAGTCTCACTGTTTAGCACTCTCCATGGCCGCACATACACCTCGCACAGCAATCCTTCTGCCGGAATGTATCCTCCAAGTGTACTTACTGACTTCACTCTCAAACAGTATATGTTGTTTCTTACAATGGCGTATTCCATCACACCGTTGCTGTCTTCATCTTCATCGTTGCTGTGTCGTATCCACCATGTGTAATAACACTGTCCGTCTTTGAATGCTTTAACTGCTCCTTCGGTCGTTTCGTTTATTGTTGTCACTCCATCGTAGGTTATCTCTACCTCACCTGTGGCATCTACCGAATAACCGTATTGTTCTTTCATGTAGTTGTCCCACTTCAGTGATGTCTTTTCTTTATCGGTCAGATTGCCTGTATTGTCATCTGACTTTTCCAACAGGTTTTTCTTATATCCAAAGGGATCAAATTCTATAAGAGACTCTGCAAAGGTCTTTACATCTGTCCATGTTTTGCATGCGTCTATCTTGTCACCAAACTTATCGGTTGTAAATTGGTGAGGATATATTTCTGCCATAATGTCTTCTGCCGTAGCATACAAATCTTTGTTCCACTTAAAAAATGTCTCGCCTTCTGTTAATGTGGTCTTTCCATAATATCCGCTCACTACTTGCGATGGCGTGAATTGTGCCTTGAACACTACTCCCGTGGCGTATTTCTTGTTGGTGCTGATAGCAAAGGTGGTGTTCTCCATCGTATATCCTATACTGTTCCACTCCTCTCCATTTTCATCTCTGACCATCTTTCCTGTCATCGTGAGTGCATTCCAATATGCAGGTTCTTTCTGCTCTGCAGTCCATGCCATTCCTGGATAATATTCTCCGTATTCGAGATCTTCAATATAGGTATAATCTGTCCCATCTTTTTTCTCCGTCCATGGGTCTATCACATAGTTTG
>JAJPYV010000017.1:3799-10764 GCA_021204735.1 Prevotella sp. | reverse complement strand
CCTTGCCTTCATACTTGATCTTACCGATCTGTGGAAAATACTCTTTTGCCATAACTTTAATAATTTAATACGTTTTATTTTTATAAAAATACTATTTTGTCTCCAAACACTGTCTCAACGTCTCTTTCCAACGCTCGTAAGCTGCCTGATAACAGTCGTGCTGCTTTTCATCTGGCTCTACTACAGCGAGTTTCCGCAATGACTCAAATGCCTCGTTGTTGTCCTTGTATATACCGCAACCCATGCCGGCTCCCTTAGCTGCTCCGACACTGCCGTCGGTCTCGTACAACTCTATTGTAGCTCCACTGACATTGGCAAGGGTATCACGGAACAGAGGACTGAGAAACATATTTGCCTTGCCTGCATGGATTTTGTGAATGTCCATTCCCATCTGTCGCATGATTTCCATACCATAACAGAAACTGAATACAATTCCTTCTTGTGCAGCACGCACGATATGTGCCTTACTGTGCTTGTTGAAATTGATACCATGAATAGAACAACCAATCTCACGGTTTTCTATGACTCGCTCCGCACCGTTACCAAATGGAATTATCGTAACTCCGTCACTGCCCACCGGAACAGAAGCGGCAAAGTCGTTCAGGTCTGAATAAGAGATACCTTCTGGCGCAACGTTACGGCGCACCCATGCATTGAGAATACCTGTGCCGTTGATGCACAACAATACACCGAGGCGGTCAAGGTCTTTCGTATAGTTCACATGGGCAAATGTATTCACACGACTCTTCTTGTCATAGCCTACCCCACCTAATACACCGTAAACCACTCCCGACGTTCCTGCTGTAGAGGCAATCTCACCTGGGTTGAATACATTAAGACTTAATGCATTGTTGGGTTGGTCGCCTCCCCTATAACTGATTGGCGTACCTTCTTTCAATCCTAATTCGGCTGCTGCTTCGGCACTAACCTCACCCTGCACACTGAATGTTGGTACGATATTAGCGATAATATCCTCACTGAAACCAAAGTAATCCATAAGGAAATTTGCTGGCTTTTTCATCTTGAAGTCCCACAGCATGCCTTCACTCAAACCACTTATTGTAGTGTTTATCACACCGCTCAACTTCATGGCGATATAGTCGCCAGGGAGCATTATCTTATGTATCTTTTCAAATATCTGCGGCTCGTTTTCCTTCACCCATGCTAATTTTGCGGCAGTGAAGTTACCTGGCGAGTTGAGCAAATGACTAAGGCACTGTTCTGAGCCCAAGTCCTCAAATGCTTTCTCTCCGTATGGCACGGCACGGGAATCGCACCAGATAATAGATGGGCGCAACACTTTCCGCTCTTTGTCAACGCAGACAAGTCCGTGCATTTGGTATGAGATACCTATTGCTTTTATCTCATCACCACTGACACAGGCATCTTTCATCACCTTGCGAAGACTTAATTTCGCATTCTCCCACCACATCTGTGGATCTTGCTCCGCCCACCCTGCTTTCTGGGCAATAATCGGAGCTTCTTTCTCCGGGTAAAACGCAGATGCCACACATGTACCGTTGTCAGCGTTTACAAGAGCGGCCTTGACAGATGAACTGCCAACGTCAAAACCCAATAAATATCTTCCGCTCATAACTTATATTTTTTGATTGTTGAATTTCAGTTTACAATTTCTATCTATAACATTCTCACCTTCGGTGATTCTCATCACTCCTGGCAATTCAAGCAAACTTTATTGCTTTCGTTTAATAAGAAAATTCTAACAAATTCTACACCAATCTTCTGGCTTAATGGAATCTTTTTCAATAAGTATTAGACACGTATTCTTCTTTTTATCCTCCCATTACTCCAAAGGGAGATTGTGCCCAATATTAGATTATATCTTGAAACAACGACAATGAATTGTCTTTTCCCGACTGTTTGTCGTATTCTTCTTCTTTCACATCTTTAACATCCTCATCATCCTTGAAATACAACTGCAATTGTGTAGGTTTTACTGATACCCTTATACGATAAGTCCCGTTCTTTTGTGTCCTTTCCACAAGGGAATTACGCCTCTTGCAATTGCGTTGAAGAAATCCAGCCACAGCCTTGTGAACATCCTCAAAAGATAGTTCATCAAACAAACTGTTGTTATTGTTGTATATGTGCCTCGCTATCTTCTTTATGCTCAGTCCTTTTTTCCCTGCCTCACTCAACACATATATGATTTCTTTTTCGTATTCCATTGAATTAGATTAAAAAAGGACCGGTAAGCATACGGTTACCAGCCCTTCTTAATATCGTCTCTTAGATTAAGCCAATGTAACCTTATTGTCTTCAGCAGCTTTAATCTTACCCTCCTTAAAGAGCCATCCCATTCCAAGCAATGTTTCGCTTTCTGAAATGTTAGCAGACTTAGCAATTTCAGCAACGCTAAGGGCATTCTCCGATGTAGCAAGTGCCTGGTACACATCACCAGCCTTAAATCCAACTGTCTCCGCATTGATCTCGAAGACTACCTTCTTTGCAGAACGCCTTTTAGGTGCTGCTTTCGTCTCTGTAGCTTTTGTAGCTCCAGCCTTCTTTTCTGTTACTTTCTTTTCAGTCATGATCGGTAAAATTTAAAACCGTATTCTCCTGAATAACGATCTTTCTTTAAATCCGGCTGCAAAGATACAGCTTTTATTCAAACTTATAAAGTTTTTCATTAAATTAATTACATTTATTAAATGCTTCAAGCGGAAATTTAAGATTTTATTGATTTAAATCAATCTTAATCTGCAATTCCTTCAACTGTTTCTCATCAATAAACGACGGTGCATCGAGCATCACGTCTCGACCACTGTTGTTCTTCGGGAATGCAATACAGTCGCGGATACTGTCAAGCCCTGCCATAATGGAGACAAATCGGTCTAATCCGAATGCTAAACCTGCGTGTGGTGGCGCACCGTATTTGAATGCATTAATCAGGAAACCAAACTGTGCCATTGCTCTCTCCTCTGTGAAACCTAAAATGCGGAACATCTTCTCTTGCAATTGTCCATCGTAGATACGCAAACTACCGCCGCCGACTTCTATTCCGTTGCACACAAAGTCGTATGCCTTTGCTCTTACTCTTTCAGGATGCTCCTCAAGCAATGGTATATCATCTGGATTTGGCATTGTGAATGGATGGTGGGTTGACATCAGTCGCTGCTCCTCATCGCTCCATTCAAAGAGGGGGAAGTCGATTATCCACAAGCACTCGAATCTATTTTTATCTCGCAATCCTAATCGCTCTCCCATTTCCAAACGCAAAGTTGACAGTTGTACTCGTGTCTTGTTTGCATTGTCACCACTCAAAATCAAAAGTAAATCACCGTCATTTGCCTTTGTCTCGGCCTTGAGTTTCTGCCATACCTCAGCACCGTAAAATTTGTCGATACTGCTCTTTGTAGTACCATCGGCATTAAACTTAACCCATACAAGTCCTTTCGCACCGACTTGTGGCCTTTTCACGAAATCTGTGAGTTGGTCAAGTTGTTTTCTCGTGTATTCAGCACATCCTGGCACACAGATACCGCCGATATAAGTGGCATCGTTGAACACACCGAACGTGCCAGTACCTTTGAGAACATCCATCAGTTCGATGAACTCCATACCAAATCGTAAGTCTGGCTTGTCACTGCCGAAACGCTTCATAGCCTCATGCCATGTCATCTGCTGCAACTTGGCGGGAAGCTCCACGCCACGCACTTCCTTGAACAGGTGGCGTGCCATATCCTCGAATATCTCTAATATATCGTCTTGCTCTACAAACGACATTTCACAGTCGATTTGCGTGAACTCTGGTTGGCGGTCGGCACGCAAGTCTTCATCTCGGAAACATTTGGCTATCTGGAAATAACGGTCGAAACCACTTACCATAAGCAATTGTTTCAATGTCTGCGGACTTTGCGGCAGGGCATAAAACTGTCCTGGGTTCATGCGTGAAGGCACCACAAAATCTCGCGCTCCCTCTGGTGTACTGCCTATCAGGATAGGTGTCTCTACTTCAATGAAATCTCTTGCATCGAGGAAATTCCTGATTAAAATTGTCATGCGGTGGCGTAGTTCTATGTTGTTACGCACGCAAGTACGGCGCAAGTCAAGATAACGGTATTTCATCCTCAACTCATCTCCTCCATCGGTGTTGTCCTCGATAGTGAACGGAGGGGTATCGCTCTGACTCAATATGTTGATTGTAGTTACTATAATCTCAATGTCTCCCGTCGGCAAATTGGCGTTCTTGCTCTGACGCTCATTTACAGTTCCCTTTACTTGGATGCAATACTCACGCCCCAACTTATTCGCCTCGGCACACAATTCGGCATTATCACTTTCGTTAAACACAAGCTGTGTAATGCCATAACGATCACGTAGGTCAACAAAGGTCATACCGCCCATCTTGCGACTGCGCTGCACCCACCCTGCAAGGGTAACCTGCTTGCCTATATCGGAAATCCTTAATTCTCCACAAGTATTCGTTCTATACATAACAAAAAATTTTTTTGGCATGCAAATTTACATATTTTTGTTTGAATAACGCATTATTATCTTGACAGAAAGCAAAAAAAAGAATTTTTCTTTGTTCGTAACGATAAATTTAGTACCTTTGAAACGTCATTTGGAGTAATGCGAAAATTCTCTTTTATGACCGCTATCGAAAAACTTTAAATCTTATTTTAAATAACAACTATGAGTTATCTTCGTTTTGAAAAGGCTCTTATGACCAACTTGGAAGAATCTCTTTCAAGGGAGTTGATACGTACTAACCGTTCCGGGGCTTATTCAAGTTCTACGATTGTTGACTGTAATACACGCAAGTATCATGGCTTGTTCGTTGTTCCAATACCTGAATTGGACGACGAGAACCATGTTCTGCTGTCCTCTCTGGATATTACGGTCGTTCAGCATGGCGTTGAATTCAATTTAGGACTGCATAAGTACCAGGGAAACAATTACAGTCCCACAGGTCATAAGTACATCCGCGAGTTTAATTGCGACAAGATTCCTACAACGATTTATCGTGTAGGTGGTGTTTTGTTGAAAAAGGAAGTTGTCTTCCAGCATTATGAGAATCGTATTTTGATTCGCTATACTATGGAAGAAGGGCAAGACACTACTACTTTGCGTCTCCGCCCGTTCTTGGCATTCCGTAGCGTAAGACAGTTCACACACGAGAACAGTGTCGCCAGCAGGGAATACCACCTTGTTGACAACGGTATCAGTACATGTATGTATGCTGGTTATCCTGACCTGTACATGCAACTAAGCAAGGCTAATCAGTTTGTATTCGCTCCCGACTGGTACAGGGGAATAGAATATCCTAAGGAGCAGGAGCGTGGCTATGATTCTAATGAGGATCTTTACGTTCCCGGTTACTTTGAGGTTAATATCAAGAAAGGTGAGAGCATCGTCTTCGCTGCTGCGACATCCGAGATAAAGAGCCGTACTTTGAAGAGGGCTTTCGAGGCTGAAGCCGGAGAAAAGAGGTCAAGAGACAATTTCTATAACTGTCTCGTAACTGCTGCTCATCAGTTCTACAATCATGTATCTGATAATGAGGTTTACATTTTCGCAGGTTACCCATGGTTCAAGTGCCGTGCACGCGATACATTCATCGCTCTTCCTGGTCTGACATTGTCAATTCTTGAACCTGATAATTTCGACATCGTGATGAAGACGGCAGCTAAGGGCATCAGGGAGTTTATGGAAGGCAAACCGCTTACAGTTGCTATCTCTGAGATTGACCATCCTGATGTATTCTTATGGGCTATTTGGGCTATACAGCAATATGCTAAATATCCTGGCGAGGAACAGTGCGTAAAGAATTACAGCAAACTCGTACACGATATTATTACTTATTTCATAGAAGGCAAACATCCTAACCTGCGTCTCGATGATAACGGCTTAGTATATGCCAACGGTCGTGACAAGGCTATCACTTGGATGAACTCCACAGCCAACGGCCGCCCAGTAGTTCCTCGCACGGGTTACATCGTTGAGTTCAATGCTCTTTGGTACAATGCGCTCAAGTTTGGTGCTCGTTTGGCAACAGAGGCTGGCTATGACAAGAAGGAAATCGAGAAATGGGAGAGCATCGCAGAAACTTGCAAGCAGTCTTTCGTAAGCACATTTATGAACGATTATGGATATCTCTTCGATTATGTTGACGGCAATATGATGGACTGGAGTGTTCGTCCTAACATGATATTCCCGGTTGCATTCGACTATTCTCCTCTGTCTCCTGAACAGAAGAAGAGCGTTTTGGATATCTGCACTCGTGAGTTGTTGACTCCTAAGGGTCTCCGCTCTCTGTCTCCTAAGAGTGGCGGCTACAACCCGATGTATGTGGGCCCGCAATACCAGCGTGACTATGCTTATCATCAGGGTACGGCATGGCCTTGGCTCGGTGCATTCTACATGGAGGCAAACCTTCGCCTTTACAAGCGCACGCGTTTCAGTTTCATAGAGAGGCAAATGGTTGGATACGAGGATGAGATGACTATCAACTGTCTCAGCACCATTCCTGAGATGTCTGATGGTAACCCTCCGTTCCGTGCCCGTGGCGCAGTCAGCTTTGCCATGAACGTGGCTGAGATATTGAGGACATTGAGCCTTCTCGAAAAATATTCTTATATAAAATAATGAAAGGAGGATGACTATATGAAAGTTTTAATGTTTGGTTGGGAATTTCCTCCTCATATTCTCGGAGGTTTAGGTACTGCAAGTTACGGTATAACCAACGGCCTTGCTGCACAGGGTGATATGGAGATTACTTTCTGTCTCCCACGTCCTTGGGGCGACGAGGACAAGAGCTTCATGAATATTATCGCTATGAATGCGGTTCCAGTCGCATACCGTGATGTCGCTTACGACTATGTTAAAAACCGTATCGGCAATGTTATGGCACCTGAGACTTATTACAGTCTGCGTGACCATTTATATGCTGACTTCAACTATATGGCTTTGAACGATTTGGGCTGTATCGAGTTCTCTGG
>JAJPYV010000017.1:0-3699 GCA_021204735.1 Prevotella sp. | reverse complement strand
ATGCTGACTTCAACTATATGGCTTTGAACGATTTGGGCTGTATCGAGTTCTCTGGCAAATACCAAGACAACCTGCACGATGAGATAAACAATTATTCTATCGTTGCTGGTGTCGTTGCTCGCCAACAGGAATTTGATATAATCCACGCTCACGACTGGCTCACCTACCCTGCCGGTATCCATGCCAAGACGATTAGCGGAAAACCTCTGTGTATCCACGTACATGCAACTGACTTTGACCGCAGTCGGGGAAATGTGAACCCTACTGTTTACGCTATAGAGAAAGACGGTATGGACCATGCCGACTGTATAATGTGCGTGAGCGAACTCACTCGTCAGACGGTAATCAATCATTACTATCAGGACCCGAAGAAGTGCTTCACAGTGCATAATGCTGTTTATCCTCTGCGCCAGGAGCTCCAGGACATCCCTCGTCCTGACCATACCGACAAGGAGAAAGTGGTTACTTTCCTCGGCCGTCTCACAATGCAGAAGGGTCCTGAGTATTTCGTTGAGGCTGCAAGTTTGGTTCTCCACCGTACACGCAACGTGCGTTTCTGCATGGCTGGCAACGGTGATATGATGGATGCGATGATTTATCTCGCTGCCCAAAGGGGCATCGCAGACCGCTTCCATTTCCCTGGCTTCATGCGCGGCAAGGAAGTTTATGAGTGCTTGAAAGACTCTGACGTTTACGTAATGCCATCGGTAAGTGAACCTTTCGGCATTTCACCTCTTGAGGCAATGCAATGCGGCACGCCTTCTATCATTTCTAAGCAGAGCGGATGTGCGGAAATTCTTGACAATTGCATAAAGGTCGACTATTGGGACATCCATGCATTGGCTGATGCCATGTATTCTATCTGCCATAACCCAAGTCTGTTCAGCTATCTGCAAACCGAAGGAAAACGTGAGGTTGACCAGATTACTTGGGAGAAAGTGGGCTTGTGGATTCGTGAACTCTATGACCGTACCTTAGGTATAAAATAATTAACAAGGAGAAATGTCAAACATTTTAAAAACAAAATAAAGATTACTTACTATGAAAACTATATGCTTATATTTTGAGATACACCAGATTATTCATCTCAAGCGTTATCGTTTCTTCGATATAGGAACCGACCATTATTATTATGATGACTACGAGAATGAGCGTAGCATCAACGACATTGCTGAACGTTCTTACATGCCTGCACTGAACGCTTTCCAGGAAATGATCAAGGAGCATGGCAAATATTTCAAATTTGCTGTTTCCCTCTCAGGTGTAGGTATCGAGCAACTGGAAATGCACGCTCCACAGGTGTTGGCTAAGTTGCAGGAACTCAATGAGACTGGTTGCGTGGAATTTCTCGCTGAACCGTATTCTCATGGTCTTTCATCATTGGTTAATGAAACTGCTTTCGCTGCTGACGTTAAGAAGCAGGTTGCTAAGATGAAGGAATATTTCGGCAAAGAACCAACTGTTTTGCGCAATTCTTCATTGATTTACACTGATGATATCGGTGCTCAGGCTGCCGCAATGGGCTTCAAGGGTATGCTCACCGAAGGTGCAAAGCACGTGCTCGGCTGGAAGTCTCCTCACTATGTTTACAACTGTCCTATGGCTCCAAACCTCAAACTGTTGCTTAGGGATGTTGATCTCAGTGATGATATCAGTCTGCGTTTCAACAACAGCGAATGGGATGGCTATCCTCTGTTTGCTGATACTTACATCAACAGGATTGCGGCTCTCCCGGAGGATGAGCAGGTTATCAATATCTTCATGGAACTTTCCGCTCTTGGTATCGCACAGCCTCTTTCATCTAACATCTTGGAGTTCATGAAGGCTCTGCCTGAATGTGCTAAGGAAAAGGGTATCACATTCTCTACTCCTACTGAGATCTGCATGAAGATGAACAGCGTGGGCAACCTTGATGTTCCTGATACTTTGTCATGGGTTGACGAGGAGCGCGACGTTAGCTGCTGGCTCGGTAACGTAATGCAGCGCGAGGCTTTCAACAAACTGTACAGCATCGCCGACCGTGTAAGCATTGCCAACGACCCTCGTATCAATCAGGACTGGGATTACCTGCAGGCAAGCAACAACTTCCGTTTCATGACAACAAAACCGTCAAATGTTGGTCTTGACCGTGGTATTTACAGTTCTCCATTCGATGCTTTCACCAACTACATGAACATTCTTGGTGACTTCATGAACCGTGTCAACACCCTCTATCCAGAGGAAATCGACAACGAGGAGCTCAACTCACTGCTCACCACAATCAAGAACCTTGGTGACGAGAACGAGATGAAAGATAAGGAAATCATCCGTCTGAAAGCTAAGGTTGAGAAGCTCGAAGAGAAAGATGTTAAAAAAGAAGCGCCAGCCAAAACTGAAAAGCCAAAAGCTAAAAGAACTCCAAAGAAAGCCGCTAAAAAGGCATAATTAAAGTTCACATTATTATATTTAAAGGGAAGCATTCAAACGGTGCTTCCCTTTTCTTTCTTTGACACAGTTCTTTTTACAGTCTTAAGAAAGTCATGTCGCAATAATGACAGGTGTGAATGTAAAAGTATTACTTCCAAAGTCTCTCCTTTTACTGGGAGGGGCTTATTTTATATTCGCTAATACTGCGAGTTTCACTTGAAAAACTTACACCTATTTTATATAGCGTTCTTTCATCTGCCGCAAACACTTTGGCATAGTCTTTGGCTTCTATTTGTTCAAGTGCCTTCTCAGCAGAAGTATCAACTTTCAGTTCCATAAGGTAAATATAGTTTTTTGTTTGTATAACTATATCAATGCGACCGTCAGATGTCATATACTCCACATCCACATTGAAACCTACAAGACGGAATATCAGATACATCGTGTTCTGAAAATATTTCTCTAATTCTCCTGCCAAGGCATATTTCCCTCCGTCAAGAAACGCTTTCAGATTAGACATAAAGCCCTCCGCATTGCCCTCTTTAACATATTTCACAAAACGGCCCAAATATGCCGCACTGATTGCCTCGTCACCACTTGTGTACAATGGAAGTAACGACTGCATGAAACCTTCCTCAACCTCACGGTTCGGAAAACCAAGCTGGTATAGCTTGAGATCCTCGTCATAGCTCTTTATCGTCAGATAGCCACTCTGGTACAACAATGGGATTGCCGAAGACTTCAAAGAATCCACCTCACTGAGAACTTTTGCCGGCACGCCGTCTAATTGCAGGTTTCTCAGGTCATAGTCATTTGTCCTCAACATCTTAATAAGGAATGATGGTGTGCCACTCTCATACCAGTAATCACCCAATTCCCCATCTGCAAAAGCGTTTAACAGACTATATGGGTTGTACATTCCTGGCGTATCTGGTGCGAAATGATAGCCATCATACTTTTCCTCTAATTTTGCACACGCCTCATCGTATGTCATATTCTTCTTGTCGGCAAGCTCCTTTATGGAATCCTCAAAATAAATGTGCAGTTCCTTCTCCGATATGCCACAGATATCGGCATAACGCTTGTTAAAAGTAATATCTCTTAAGTTGTTCAGGTCACTGAACACGCTGAGCCTGCTGAACTTCGACACGCCAGTCAGAAATGCAAAACGTATATAGTCACTTTGGGTTTTCAATACAGAGTATATTGACTTTAACTTACGCCGGAATTTCTCCTGCAGTTCCTCATCGTCAATTGCAGATATGATTGGCTTGTCGTACTCGTCAACCAATA
>JAJPYV010000184.1 GCA_021204735.1 Prevotella sp. | reverse complement strand
CAATCTCATCCGCAAGCTCCTCAACCGTGGCAAAATCCTTCATCTTATCACCATTGTAACCCACATGCTTATCAATCATGTGCTGTAAACCACCTTTAAGATTACCCCAAATCAAGTCAACACTGCCATGCTTCTCATCCTTATAAAAACCCTGTATCTCACCGCCCTGCTTCTCCGCCAAGAACCTCAAAGCACCCCTAATATCATTCTTTGGCATAGAATAAATATCCCCATACTCACCACTGCAATTACTTTTATTCAGTTGTGTATTTTAGTTGCTGAACATAGATAAATAAGCCTAAACATTTTATCAAAATCTGCTTATTTTGACGAAAAAGTAAAAATAAGCAGATTTTATTATGCTTATTTGGAAGAAATTATTTATTTTTGCAGAAAATAAAATGCCTAATTAGATGGAATACACACAATTATTGGAGAAACAGATTATCGGTCGTCTTAAAGTGGATAATCCTTGGTGGACGAGAGGAAGTATAGCGGATTACTTGCTAAAAATGTCTCCCCGTCTATATCTTGATATCTTCTACCCTCTTGTCACGGAAACAACTCTAAGAAGGTCGCTCATTCTTATGGGTCCCCGAAGAGTTGGAAAGACGGTGCTGATGTATCATTCAATCCAGCGTCTGATTAATGATGGGGTGCCGGCACAAAATATTATTTATGTCTCCGTCGAGACGCCTATATATAATAGTATCTATTTGGAACAGCTTTTCAATATAGCTTGTCAGATATTGGGTAAGCATCCTAATGAGCAACAGATGTATGTTTTTTTCGATGAGATACAATACTTGAAGGACTGGGAGATTAATCTTAAATCTCTTGTTGACACTTATCCTAATGTCAAGTTCGTGGCTTCTGGTTCTGCGGCTGCCGAATTGAAGAAACGCAGTAATGAGAGTGGGGCAGGACGTTTTACGGATTTCAGCCTTCCTCCTCTAACATTCTATGAATATATCCATTTGAAAGGGTATTCAGACATGATGATCCCTGCAAAATTTGAATGGAATCAAAAGAATATAGATATTTACGATACAATTGATAGCGTGCGCCTCAATGAACTGTTCATTGATTATATAAATTATGGCGGTTATCCCGAAGTGGTTTTCAACAACGCAATCCGTGAGAACCCAGGGCAGTTCATCCGTCATGATATCCTCGACAAGGTGTTGTTGCGTGACCTTCCTATGTTATATGGCATAAGTGACTTACAGGAATTGTATTCGCTCTTTACGATGATCTCTTATCTTTCTGGTGCAATATTTACATACGATGGATTGGCACAGGAATCTGGCGTGAATAAAGACACATTAAAGAAATACGTTAATTATTTGGAGGCGGCGTTCCTTATTAAATCTATCCGAAGGACTGATGATACGGCAAGGAATTATCAACGTGAGACGCAGTTCAAGATATATCTCACTAATCCTTCTCTGCGTTGTGCTCTGTTCCAGCCTATTAGTTTGTTGGATAATGAGATTGGCAATATGGTGGAAACTGCTGTATATGCCCAATGGTTTCCTCGTCAGGGGTGTGAGATTAGATATGCCAACTGGCGGCAAGGCAAGCAACAGGGTGAAGTGGACATAGTGGGTTTGAATATCGCACGGCAGAAACCAAACTGGGCTGTTGAGGTGAAATGGTCTGACAGGTTTTATGAACGACCGGGCGAGCTATCTTCACTGCTCTCTTTTATGAGGAAAAACCAAATGGATTCTGCCATTGTAACGACTATCAGTCAGAAAGGTGTCGTTCATGTCGATGATTTTACCTTGTTTTTTATTCCTGTGGCTTGTTATGCTTATACTGTGGGGGAAAATACGCTCCTTTACAAGAAATCTGACTTTGGTTTATAATTAACGAGGCTTTTTAATGAAATTGTCATAAAATTTCTAAGTCTCCACTATTTTGCCCATATAACATTCTGAAAATCAATAATTTAAGTGCTAAATTTCAAATAAGTATATCGCAGTATGCTTATTTTTGCGATTTTGTCAAAATAAGACGATTAAAATCGCTTATTTGTATTATTGCTAAATTGCAATAATTTAAATAACAAAACGTTATTTTATTGCTATGCAGTGGACTGACAGGATAAGGCAGGTGAAGATAATTCTTGTTGTTACGGCGGTGATAATTGCCGTGGTGTCTTTACTTGTGTCTAATTCGCTTGTTAAAGAACTTGAAGATGAGGAGCGTAACAGAATGGAGGTGTGGGCGGAAGCTATGCGCTCATTGAGTATGGCTGACGAGAATACTGACCTGAATTTGGTGCTTAAAGTGATTGACAAGAATAACACCATTCCTGTAATCGTTACGGATGATAACGGTAATGTGCATCTTTATAGAAATATAGATTTGAAAGGTGAGGACTATGAGGATAGTATGAGGAATGCGAAAATCATCAGTTCTCACATGATGGATGATGGGAAGGTGATAAAGATTGCTTTGGACGACAATAGCAGTAAAACTGAATACATCAATGTGTGCTACGACGACTCAATAATGCTAAAACGCCTTGCTGCTTATCCCTATATCCAACTTGGCGTTGTGATGTTGTTCGTGGTTGTTGCCATTTTCGCCCTTTTGACATCAAAACGTGCGGAGCAAAACAAAGTTTGGGTGGGCCTCTCAAAGGAAACAGCTCACCAGCTCGGTACTCCGATATCCAGTCTTATGGCTTGGACGGAGATATTAAAGGAGAGTTATCCTAACGACAGTCTAATTCCTGAAATGGACAAGGATGTGAAGCGGCTGGAACTTATTGCGGAACGTTTCTCAAAAATCGGTTCGTTGCCAGAACCTGTTCCAACAAGTCTTATGGAGGTAATTTCTCATGTAATCGAGTATATGGACCGCAGAACTTCGTCGAAAGTATCATTCATCCGTGAGTTTCCTCTATACGACATAACGGTGAAAATCAATGCTTCTCTGTTTGAATGGGTGATAGAGAACTTATGCAAAAACGCTGTGGATGCTATGGAAGGGTCTGGCACGATAACCTTGCATGTCGAGGATGTTGCTGATAGGGTAGTGATAGAGGTTACCGACACAGGCAAGGGTATAAAGAAGAAAGATATCGGCAATGTGTTCCGCCCTGGTTTCACAACAAAGAAACGTGGCTGGGGATTGGGACTGTCGTTGGCTAAGCGTATCGTTGAGGAATATCATAAAGGCAAGATATTCGTAAAATGGTCGGAAGTTGGCAAGGGAACAACGTTCAGAATAGAGTTGAAAAAGTAGGCAACGGTTTACATCAACGGTGAGAAGAGCCTTACCAATGATTCCCAGAAACGCTGTAAGAAAGAGAACCTATGGGCTTTCATGTATTCGTTGTAAATAAGGCTCTCGCTCATGTCGTTCATAAAAATCTCCTTTATCCTTAATGCCATGTCACGGTCATAGATAAAGGCATTCACCTCGAAATTATTATCAAAACTGCGGAAATCTACATTGGTTGAACCGCAAGTGGAGAGATTGTCATCACTCACTAAGAGCTTTGAATGGTTGAAACCTGCATTATATAGATAGACCTTGACACCTGACTCGGCACTCTCTTTTATAAATGAATGACTTGCCCATGCCACGAATTTTGAGTCGGAATGTAACGGTACCATCAGTCGTACGTCAACACCTGCCAAAGCTGCCGTGCGCATGGCGAACATCACGGGTTCAGTGGGCAGGAAATATGGTGTCTCCATGTAAACGTATTGTTTTGCCTCAAGCAGAATGCGCACATAGCCTTGCATAATCTCTGGCCATGGCCCTATGGGGTTGCTCGTAACAATCTGCATGATGCAGTTGTTCAATTTGACATCAGACTGGTCGGGATAGTAACAACGATTAGTGATAAGCGTGCGGTCAACAAAATACCAGTCAACGAGGAATGACCTCTGTATGCCATAAACGGCTCCACCTCGAATTAGCATGTGTGTGTCGCGCCAACCGCCGTTGTTGTTCCCTTTTACGTAGCGCAAGGCAATGTTCATACCTCCGATAAACCCTGCTTTACCGTCAATTACACATATTTTCCGGTGATTGCGGTAGTTTACCTTACTCGTAAAGGCTGGAAACTTGACTGGCATGTATGAGTGTACGTCAATCCCTGCTTTTCGCATCCGTTCAAAAAATGACTTTTTCACATTCCAACAGCCCACATCATCATAGATTAGGCGCACCTCGATACCCTGTCGCGACTTTCTTATCAGTGCATCGGCTACAAGGTTTCCCAAAGGGTCGTCACAGATTATATATGTCTCTAAATGTATGTGGTGCTTGGCTTTTCCTATCTCTCTCAACAGTGCGTGGATGAATGAATAGCCGTCAGTGAATATTTCTGTCTCATTGTCCTTGAATGGCAATGCCCAATTCTGACTGGTGAAGAGTTTTATAAGTACTTCATGCTCTTTTGGCAATACGAGATTCTCTTGTTCGGCAAATTCCAACATGGATCGTTTAGTCAGCTCGTCCATGCTCTGCTGACTTATCATTTTTTCTTTTCGGGTGCTCTGTCCGAAGAAAAAGTATAGGATAATACCTGCTAATGGGATGAATATAAGTACGAGTAACCATGCCATTGTCTTGGCTGGCTGACGGTTGTCCAACAGCACCTTCAGCATGGTGATGAATACTACTGCTACGTAGACTAAGAATATGAGCTTGTCTATATATTCCATTTGTTATATGATTACCTCGTTGCCTAATTCCTTTGCTATGGCGTTTCTGATAGTCTGCATGTCTTTATACTCTGACAACTTTTTCATCATCTTGTCCATGTCATTGCTTGCTTTATGTATCTCTTGCTGCAGTTCTTTCAAACGCTGTTCCACATAGTCCATGCGGAAGTCGAGTATCAGATGCTTGACACGGTTGCGCAATGTCTCATCGTCGTTTTTCACTTGCAGACTCTTGCTCAACTGGAATCGGTCTATCACCATGTCGGTGGCGAGTTCGCTGATCTCGAAATCGGGATGATGGGTGAAATAATTCTCTGCGCTGAAATTCTCTTCTTCGCTATGGTCTACTGCCTCCTGTAGCATTCGATTGTATTTCTCATCATGAAATGTCAGATTATCGGTATCAAGGTCGTATTTGATATACTGTGACACGTTGAGATTTATCGTTTCGCCATCTTCTGTCTCCACATCTTTATACAAAATCCTTTCACCATACCTTACAACCATCTGCATTAACAGATATTCCACTTTGGTCGCCTGCTCAACAGGGGTGGCTGGTATCAATGGCTCTTGGGTCTTCTTATCATTCTCCTCCTCTCGCTTCTGTTCCTTGCGCTTTTCATCAATTTCGCTACGTATGTATTTGTTCATCGTACTGACAAGGGTGGCTTCGTTGATGCCAAGGCGGTGCGCACACTCTGTGGTGTAGGTGGCGCGGATTATCTGGTTGGGTATTACCGACACGCTTTTCACAATACTGCTTATGGCCTCTGAACGCTTTATTGGGTCGGTAACGCCTTTGAGTAAGAGATTTGTCTTGAACTGGATGAAGTCGGTTTGGTGGTTCTCTATATATTCTTGAAACTCTTGTGAAGAATGTTTTTGAGCAAAACTGTCTGGATCTTCACCATCTGGCAATAGTAATACTTTCACGTTCATCCCATCTGCGAGGAGCATGTCAATACCTCTTATTGAGGCATGTATGCCGGCAGAATCTCCGTCATAGAGTACGGTTATATTATCTGTGAAGCGGTGGATAAGTTTTATCTGTCCTATCGTCAATGAGGTTCCTGATGATGCCACGACATTTTCCACACCGCTCTGGTTCATTGATGTTACGTCTATGTAGCCTTCCACAAGATAGCAACGGTCGTTTTTCGTTATAGCTTGTTTCGCCTGGTAGATACCATAGAGTTCGTTACTTTTATGATAAATGAGGGATTCGGGGGAGTTTACGTATTTTGCTGCTTTCTTGTCATTGCTCAAAATCCTGCCTCCGAATGCCACCACACGTCCTGTCATTGTTAGTACAGGGAATATCACCCTTCCGTAATAGCGGTCTTGTAGCTCTCCGTTGTCTTTTTTATAGCATAATCCTGTGTCAATGAGAAATTCCTCCTTAAATCCCTTTGACAGGGCTGCCTTTACAAGGGCGGTCTTGTCTTTCAGGGCGTAGCCTAACTGAAACTTTTTTATTGTGTCGTCACGGAAACCTCGTGAACGGAAATATTGCTTGCCGATGGCACGCCCTTCGGGGGTGTTCTCAAGGTTATTCTGAAAATATTCTAATGCCCAGTTGTTGATGATAAAAAGACTTTCACGCTCACTCTGCTCTAATTTTTCCTCATCTGAAAGCTCCTTCTCGTGTATCTCGATATGATATTTGTTGGCAAGCCAGCGTAACGCTTCTGGATAACTCATCTGCTCGTGTTCCATGATGAACCCTACTGCCGTACCGCCTTTGCCACACGAGAAACAGTGACAGTAGCCTTTTGACGGTGAAACTACAAACGATGGTGTCTTCTCATTGTGAAAAGGGCACAAACCTTTGTAGTTCACTCCCGCCTTGCGCAGGGTGACAAATTCTGATACAACGTCAACGATGTTAGCTGCATCCATTATCTTATCGATAGTTGCTTTGTCTATCATCAGCAGTTATTGGAAAAATTAAAGGCGTGCCGACATAACGTGCACGCCTTTAACCTTATATCTCTTCAATTATTTGCTCTCGCCTGGGTGTGCTCCGTCGTATGCCCATACGTAATATGAGGCTCCATGCACGAATCCTGCTCCGAAGGCAGTGAGTATAAGATTATCTCCTTTCTTCAGCAAGTGTTCGTTTTCCCAAAGGGCAAGTGGTATGGTCGCCGCACTGGTATTTCCGAAGTGCTCAATGTTCACCATCACTTGTTCCATAGGCAATTCAAGGCGTTTTGCCACTGCCTCAATTATGCGGATGTTTGCCTGGTGAGGAACCACGAAACGGATATTGTCCTTGTCAAGATGGTTGCGCTCGGCTATAAGGGCACAGTCGTCACTCATACTTGTTACGGCATAGCGGAACACCGTACGTCCCTCTTGATAGAGATAGTGCAAACGGTGGTCTACTGTGAAATGTGAAGGTGGACAAACCGAACCGCCTGCCTTCAGATGCAAGAATGGTAGTCCTACTCCGTCAGCCCGGAAATATGAGTCTCTCACACCGATATTCTCCTCCGTAGATCCTTCAACCATTACGGCTGCCGCTCCGTCACCAAATAGGGCACACGTGCTGCGGTCTTTGTAGTCAACTACAGACGACATCTTGTCTGCTCCTATTACGATTATCCTGTTATAGCGACCGCTCTCTATCATTGTGGCTGCCACGTCAAGGGAGTACAGAAATCCACAACATGCCGCCCAGAAGTCAAAGGCAAAAGCTTTCTTCAGCCCTAACTTTCCTATGACAATGGAAGCCGTCGATGGAAATGCATAGTCGGCAGTGGAAGTGGATACGATAACAGCGTCTATCGTGTCGGGATCGGCATTCGTCTTTTTCATCAATTGCCATGCCGCTTTACGGGCCATATAGGAGGTACCAAGTCCTTCTTCTACCAGTATGCGGCGCTCCTTAATTCCGACACGCGTCATAATCCACTCATCGTTGGTATCAACCATCTTCGACAACTCCTCGTTGTTGAGGACGTAGTCGGGAACATAACCGCCGATTCCAGTGATTATCGCGCTTCTCTTATCCATTATTCAGCCACTTCCTTTTCTATAGCTATCTTTCCTCTATAATAGCCGCATGTTGGGCATACTGTATGGTAAATGTGATATGCACCACAATTTGGGCATATTGCCAATGTTGGTACTACTGCCTTATCATGGGTTCTTCTTTTTCTTGTACGGGATTTTGATTGCCGTCTTTTAGGATGTGCCATTTTCTTTAATCTTTAATTATATTTTTAAGTTTTTCCAATTCTCTCCAACGTGTGTCTCTTTCTGCTTTTTCTTTGCTATTATCGCCATGGGCGGCAGAATGCTCCTCAAGTATCTTCAGCATCTCCTTGTTGCATTTCCCCTGTTCGTGTACATGCTTGATAGGGATACTGAGAGCCACAAACTCGTATATCGGCCATGAGACGTCGAGCGTTCCATCGTTCTTTTCTACCGTAATGTAATCTCCGTCTTCCGAATATTCCTCACCTAACTTCACGGTCAGTTGGTTGTCTGCGCAAACTGGCTGTTCCATCATGTCAAGGCAGATGTCACATGGTATGTTCACTATTCCTTCTAAGTGGAAACATAACTCGAAAAAACTACTGCCTTTATGGACATTCAAAGCAACGGATATCTTTCCGCTATTTACCTCACAGCCTCCGATAGCCTCAAAAAATGAATCGTCGAGATTGAAATTAAATCTCGTATTTTCCTCATTCAAATTTTTCAAGTCAATCTTGAAGCTCTCTAAATCGCTCATTACGATATACTTAGACTGTATGAACGCTCATTACGACACACGTGTTTTTTGTTGACATGATTTGCCAATGCGTTCTACGGGCTGCAAAGTTACAAATAATTTTTTATTTAAGCATTACAAACTTAAAAAAACTGTTTTCTTTCTTATTTCATTATCTTGTAAACATTTGTTTGGTTGCCCTTGCATACCTTAATCATATATATACCATTTGCCAAACCTGACATGTCGACATAACTATCGGTATATCCACAAACTTGCCCTGCGGCATTTATAATCTCTGCCTTGTCATAATCTCCGGATATTGTGATAATATTGCCTCTCTTATTTAAGGCGATGCCATCAAGCCTTATCGTACGTATTCCTGATTGCACTGGCGAGTCGGAAAATACGAGCAGTGCTGGATAGTCGTATGGTGAATACGAGGAAACATCCAAGTTTGCACCTGCGATCACTTTACCGTCATCTGATATGTTCTCAGGATATGTCAAGCCTGAGACAGACAATGATGTGTCGCCTTCAAACACTGCGCATGGCCCATACATAGATTCTGTCATCCCAATTACCAATCCTGGTGTTCCACACATCACATGACCAATACTATCGGGGTAATAGGTCCTTTCGCCAGTATAGACATTGTATTTTCCAGAGTGAACCAAACTGTTTGTACTGTCATCTGGATATTTATAATAGATGTTGCCATCGTTATCAATACATGATGCCATGCCTCCTGCCCAGAAAACTCCGTCATCACTTGGTGTCTCTAAGAATACTATCTCTCCATCTTTTATATACGCCGGGCACTGGTCGCCAATTGCTGTCTCACTCATGCCTACAATTACGGAACCGTCGTCTGTCATGTCGTATGGAATAAAACCTTGACCTGTATATGGCAGTTCCCTGAACTCTTTCATGCCAGTGCAGGTTTTTGTGTCAGGGTCAAAATACCAAAGCATCGGTTCATAATATGTGCCGTATTTCTGCACTCCATCTACTTCTACAGTGTCCTGATACCATACTTGTCCAAGCAGCACCTTCCCATCTGGTGATACTCTTTTTACGAAATGTGTGTACTCGTCTGGCAATGATGTATCGTATGAAAGATACTCTGTCAGGGCTTTTTCTGGAAGTGGTAAATCAATCCAGTCTCCGTCCAAATATCTTACTCCTGGATGCCATACAAGTGAGTCACTGCCTGTGGAAGATGTGAGACGTGCTATGTAACTACCTCCCATCAAACCGTCGTTAGCTACGTCTTCTACAATCAATTTGTCTTGATATTCTCCTGTTATTGTGTTCAGGAAGGTAACTTCATTGCTCTCTATATCCACGAACATCGCTGGATAGGGATAATTGTTGGGTGCTGAGCAAACGGCATATTTGCCGTTGTCTGATACCCTTAGTATTCCATTAGCAATATCCCATTCATAATCTTCTGTATCCATCACTGTTCGGTATTCACGAACTTCTGAGGTTATTTCCTGTGCTTTCAAATTGGTAGGGCAAGCAATTGCGGCAACTACACTCACACAGAATAAATAAGTAAATTTTTTCATAAACATATTAAGGTGTTCGTTATTTAAAAGTAAATTATTTTAGCATAAAAATTCATGCAAATATAATACTTTAATTATTTACATCTAATATTTGGGATAATTTTTTTGTTTATTTAATTTTTTGCCATACTATCTCACTCAATTTTGAAATACGATAACTCATTATTTTTGCTACCTTTGCACTATGGATAGCTTAAATGATATTTTCAAGAGAACGGAATTGCTTGTTGGACATGAGGCGATGGATTTTATCGCTTCACGCAGCGTGATATTATTCGGCACTGGCGGGGTGGGTAGTTGGTGTGCAGAGGGCCTTGTGCGTTCGGGAATACGTAAACTCACTATTGTTGATTTTGACACCGTAAGTGCTTCAAATATCAATCGTCAGTTGGTGGCTACTTCATCTACGGTTGGACAGGTGAAAGTGGATGTGTTGCGTAAACGTTTGTTGGATATCAATCCTCTATCGGAAATCATTGCTGTTAAGGAGGCGTACAACGTGAATACGGCTGAGAAATTTCATATCGGTGATTATGATTATATCGTGGACGCAATCGACTGTGTTAAGGATAAGGCATTGCTGATATTGAACGCGTGTAATACAGAGTCTGTGTTTTTCTCTTCCATGGGGGCTGCTCTGAAAAGTGATCCTACTCGCATTGCTGTCACGGAGTTTTGGAAGGTACATGGCTGCCCTCTTGCCCGGGCGTTGCGCAATAGATTCAAACATAACAGGCAGATGCCTCAAAAAAAGTTTCAGTGTGTGTACAGCGATGAACTTTTAAAGAATAATGAATCTGACAAATTGCATGAGGCTAACGGCACTTTTGTTCATGTTACTGCAATATTTGGGTTTATGCTCGCTGGATTG
>JAJPYV010000029.1 GCA_021204735.1 Prevotella sp. | reverse complement strand
CCCTTTTTTTTTTCAAGCAGACGACGGCATACGCGAGGCTCAGGAGTCTAGTTTGCTCTTAGATGTTTATAAGATACAGGGGTCAAGCTCGACAGAGTATCTACCAATCGCCTTTAACAGCCAAACCAATTCAAGTTGTTCTGGGATAACTTTCTTATCTCTGAATGAGGCTTCAAAACTGTCAAATACATCTCTTGCGCTTGTATAGCTCATATTTACCACCTTCGTATTTAATCCATTTTGAACCCTGTGTATGCCTCGACAAAACGGATTTTCTTGTAATCATTAAGATTAAGTTCTTTGATAGCATTTATAGCAGCATTTTTCTCAGCCCTGGTTTTTATAGCTTCCCTGAAATTCTTCTCAAATGTACTCTGAGTTTTAAGTCCGAAAAGTTCTTTCATTTTCTCCTTGCTGAAAACAAGCTGCTTCATATCTGCCGTTTCAAATTCGAGTTCCCTTCTTGTCGGAGCATCGTCAATATATAAAGTTGCATGGCTACCACGACCATCTAAGCCAGAAAATAGTTTGTTTCCAGTCTGTACCTGAGAAATAATCTCGTTCCTGGAAAGCCTGATAGTTCCGTATGGTGGAAGTGTTACATCACCAATACCATCTGCAATTCTTTGAAATCCTGTTGTCCATCCGGCAATACTTTTAACAGTTACTTTCTTGTCAAGATTTAATTCTTCTTGTGTTTCTACTTGAACGTCTTTTTGTTCTGCCATGTTCAATACCTCATTTCAACTATTTTTTATGTTTGCGACTAAAATTTATGTTTAATCTGATTATAAGATTCAATAATCTTGTCTAATCTCTGTGACTTTTTAAATACCCAATATCGTTTTCCACTCAGCGAGTTAATCTTAGATACACAACATTTTTCTCCAAACGCAGAGATATAATGAAAAAGCCGCAAAGAATAGCAGTAAAAATTTTCATTATTCTCCATAAAATTCACCACTTAAAAGGAGACACCGCCCATATGAGCAGCGTCTCCAAATCTATTAGAAATTATGTACATCAAAGATTAAGCATCCAGTCCACCGATATTAGTATCATAGATAGTACCAACCTTGTACTCCTGTTCTTTAGCGACATCAACAGCCATCTCAACATCAAAACGAGTCATAACTCTGCCACTCTTAATATCGTTACCAGTTAAGGAAGTCACGCCGCCCTTAGTCCAAGTCTTGATAGGTGAATCACCACCAGTAGGAATGACGAAGCCCAGTCCGGCAGGAAGAAGAGTCTGGAAGTTCGTAACATCGTTACCGTCAGCATCCTGAGTAGTAACAGTAGGAGCGTACAGGTTATAAGGGTTAGCCATCTCGGAGAGGATAGCACCATTATAAGTGGACAGCATACCATTAGCAGCAAGCTCATTCATGGTCTGCTCAGAAATACCAGTAATGGTGTTGGAGTTGATAGAACCAACATAACCAGCCCAAGGAGTAAACTGAGACAGCAGAGCATAATCAGCAATAACAGTAGGTCTGCCCCAGCGTCTTACATTACCAAGCACAGTATCAACACCAGTCTTAGTAAGTCCGGCACCCTCAAACTGATACTTCACGCCGCTTGCCTCAGAGATAGCCTTATAAACACGATTGATAATAGCCAATTTTGCACGGTTCATAATATCAATCTTAACCTGGTTCATGCCCTCATTTTCCCTAGACATATCACCCAGAGCAACCCTACGATAGTCTACCTGATAACCGCCAGAAACAGTGAAAGTAGGCACAGGGTAGGTTTCCCTAACGATAGACGGAAATACGACATCACCATTAGCGGCTTGTTCACGAGAACGCTCACCAACGTGCTTATAGATTTCACGTTCAACAGTTTCATCAAATCCAAGAGCCTGATAAGCACCAAAGATACTAAGCAGTTGGATTTCCTCCATGATAGGAGTTTCAAGCACTTCACGCCTAATTGCGTTCAGTTCGGCAACAGCAGTATAGTCACCATTATCGGCACGAGAACCAAGGTCTTTAATATAATTAACAGCCTTGTCAGCCGTTCTCTTATCAAATCTATCAAGAGATTCACCATTAACCATAGCAGAGAAAATCTCAACTACAGGGGAACCCTTACGAATTTTATTAGTAGTTAAAACATCAGAATCTTTACGGATGTTGTTTAATTCAAATGTAGTATTCATTATATAATTCCCTTCCTTTCGTCAGAATTAAGCCACAGCTACACGAGCCTTAATAGCAGCCTCAGTCAGATAAGCGTCAACATCGGTCACAACAAAATGCACACCACTTGCTTCGCCAGCTTCAAGAGTGCCATCATCGGCAGCAACCAGGACATCACCTTCGCTCAGAGAATCAATGCCGCCTGTGACGTGCTTTCCGTCAATAACAAGCTTCTTGTCTTTCCAAGCTTCAACATCAAATCCATTCAGATATTCTCCAGCCTTGATGACCATATCTTCCCTGTAGGAAGCATCACCGCTGAAAGTATTCATAACCAGATAGAGAACATCATCTACAGTAATGAAACTGTAATTTGTAACATCTTCATCAGATGTAAGAACGGGATTTATTTTCGCAACATCAAACATCCCAAGAGTTTCGCATTTAATCATAGTTTTGTTCCATCCTTTCTATAGGTTTAAAAAATATCAATGTCATCATCGGCAACTGGTTCAGTCACTTCGCCAAAAATGTCATCAATCTTTGTCTCTTTTGCAGCGTTCTGCTCCGCAATAACAGCCTCGGCTTGCTTTGCAGACTTGCCGATACCTTCCCAAATCTTGCTCACGATAGAGTTGATTTCAGAATTGATAGGTTCAGCATTGAAAGCCTCAATCTCAGCTTGCGCATAAGCCTTTTCCTCGTCAGTGAACTCAGCAATAGCAGTGTTCATTTCACCGATACGTTCTTTAGCTTTAGCTTCGCCAAGAGCCTTTTCCAGAGTTTTCTTTTCTTCCCAAAGGGCGTTGTACTTCTCGTCAAGCTCTTCGTACTCTTGTCTTACGGAATCAAGAGCAGCCTGAATCTGTTCAACGGAACCTTCAATTTCATTCTTTTCATTCGTGATAGCATCCACTTTCTCATTAGCTTCCGCAATCTTCGCTTCGCAATCTTCCTTAATCTGGTTAATTTCAGCAGTGGAAGCGTTCATTTCAGCAACAGTCTGAGAAATAAGAGCTTTGATTTCATTCTCATTCATTGTTTCCAAATCCTCCTTGTTATTAAGTTCAATAATTTTCGCAGTTGGGTCTGCTGGTCTTACGCCAAGAAGGGCATAACCGCTATACTCGAAAACCGTAGGAATACGACCATGTTCTTTATATCCATACTTGTAGACAATTCCTTCATTGTCTCCGGCACGTTGGATTTCAACACTTCCGGCAGGGGGATTACCTTCCGCTATGTCATTATCCATTTTGGTAGCAAAATTGTTATAACAGGCAGCGTCAATTTCTCCTTCACCCACACACACCCTTTTGGTAACGCCGTCAAAATCCATGTCAGTGATATATCCATCCGTGAAAACACCAATCATCACAGCGTTTTCAAAAATAGCAACGCCGTCAATTATGTCAGTCTCACCATGACCGCATAATTCTGTCCTATCCTCGTCAAGAAATTCACAGCGAATACTTTTTCCAACGAGTGTTGGCAGAGCGTTTTTACAGTATTCTTCAATCCACGTTATGCCGTTTTCGTTGTATAGTGTTCCAGCTTCTTCAACCTCGTCAATGCAACTGTCAGGAAAGATTTCATGTAAAACAGCTTTGAATTTTCGTTTGCCATTTTTGGCTTCGCAAATTTCAAATATTTTCACATTATCGCCACCTTTCATTTGCGTTTTAATGGCATGGGTTTAAAGTCTCCATACCGACTGTATATAAAAAACGAACATTCAAACTTGAATGCCCGCTTTTACTGATTTGAATGTCCGCTAATCTGACGGACTCGGTATTGCGTTTCCGTTATTGGTTCGAGATGCTATAGTGTTATCAGATGGGTCATCTGTTTCTGGTCTGCCGCCAACATTGTTTATATCTTTGCCAGACTGAGTATAACTTGTCCTATGCACTGGATATTTGTTCTCAATATCGTTTTCAAGTTCCTCATCCAAAAGAGCATAGAAAACATCTGAGCGAATACCGCAAGCACTAGCCCATAGCGTCAGGCTACCCTTTCCTTGCAGATATAAGTCTTTGGCATATCCCACCATCTCTTTTTTGTTTACATTGGTGATAGGTAAATACTTACATTCAACTGGATTGTTCTTATCTTTAATAATGTTTGCATTGATACATTTATTCAGTTCACTTTCAATCTGCTCAATCCACATGAAAATCTGGGATGAAAGTAATTCCAGGTTATTTGTCTGAGCGGAGTATGTACCAGAGCCAACACCATTGAGCAGTGAACCAGCTATACCCAAATCAAGAGCGACTTTATCATTCAAATCTGATTCATAAGAATCATCAAATATATCAGTGTTGCTAGTCTCAATGCAGTCAATCTTTGTGCCAGATGACACAGAGAAGAATGAGGTACTGCCACGCCCATTCTTATTCATAACCGCACTCTTGACTTTTTCATGCTGGTCTTTCTGCTGTGCTTTGGTTAAAGCACAAACGCCCTTATCTTTTCCCTCTGGGAATGTCTCATAGATAATCCTGTTGTTGATTTCGTCCAAAACATTTCTTTTGGTTTCTGAGAAATAATCGCTATAAAGAATGTCGCTGATTGCGGCAAGAACTAATGGGCGTCCCCATTTCTCATCTCGTTTACTTCTGATTTTATGAACTATAGTTTTGTTATTATCCAGTACAACCCAATCGCCGCCAGTTTGACCAGTTTTATGTTGAGCATAAGCATCTCTGATTTCTTTTGGGTATTTCCTGAGTTTATTCTCAGTGTTTTCGCCATCGGCAATATCAAAGTAATCTAAGTTAAACGCAATAACATATGACGAGTTTTTAATTCCGACTATGCGTGTATAGTCAGTAGGCAGTGAGATAACACTCGCATTTAAACCAAGTTCGTTGATTTCAACAATGCTTTCCACATCGTAGTCAGTCATAAACTTTGTGTTATCAGTTGGACGAGTAGTTGTCTCAAAATAATAGAAAGCTATACCATCAATCATTCCTTTGAATAAAGCATCTCTTACAATCTCTTTATCCTTGATTGTGCGGAGTGTAGCCTCCATTAAGTTCTTATTTTTCTTCTTGCTGGTTTTGGTTTTGCCATGAGTGACTATCACTTTGTCAAGTGTCGGTATCGCCGTCATATAATCAACGGTGTTTGTATAAGTACCATTGGTACCATATAGCATCAAAGATATTCTTCTTAGTAACTCATTATTCCCTATTGGGTCTTTGACTAAAGCCTGTAATTGCTTATGGTCAAATATGTCAAAGATGTTTAACCCGAAATAATAGTATGAATAATTTGCCGCCACGGAGTTACTTCTAAATGCACAAAATTCATTGTCAGTATTCCTTGTGCTATTTGCTTCGTTTTTTACTTCCTCTTGCTGCTTTGGAGGGCGACCTCTCTTTTTGGGAGCAGTGGAAGTATTAGTATTTTCTGCCATAATGCCCTCCTTGTCAGTTTATCAAAACTTCGTATTCATAATCCTCGCTATTGTTACGCAATCCTCTTTCAAGTAATGTTGCGAAATAGCTGCCGTATGATACGCTCGTATATCTATCTTTACGATTGCCACTCTGTTCGTATACTTTAATCCTGCCAGTGGTAGAATCTTTTTCGTATAACAGGTTAGTGGTTTCGGAAAACAGGTTTTGAGTTTCAAAGAATGGACTCTCATAAAAAATCTGTGTATCTGCATCAACTGCAAGATTGTATTCCTTAATCTTAGGCAATATTTCCTCTAACGCCTGGTCGTATGTACACAGAAATTCAATTTTCTTTTCTGCAAGAATCCGTCTGAAATCTATTGCTATGTCGGAGTTTAATTTTGCGGAGGCGTTGATAGCGAATATCCTGGGTTCGGCACCATCGACTCTTATCCTGTTTGCATAACCCTCATCGTTCATACAGGTGAGTGCCGGATATTCTACATTCCTTTCCTCGTCAAATAATGGACGAGCCAAAAAGTCATAAACTGTAACGCCACCATTTCGTGTATCAAGGCAAATATAATCTGCGTCAAAATCTTTGAATAACTGATATATCCTTATGGCCTGTTTCCTCGTTTCGCCACCCTGGATAGGTTCAAGATAACTGACGATTCGCCTATAACCATTGTCAACCACAACTTCATCATCATCTGAATTTTTGTGGGTAATGGATTCTGGCAAAAACCTCATACATGAAAATACAGAATTATCGTTTATCTTATTTTCAACGAAAGCCATATCACATGAGATAATCCTTACCTCGTTTGGCTGTTTTGGAATATCATAAGGATTCTTTCTTCCGCTCACATAATCAACGAGAGTGCGAGGGTAGAACGGCATCCGCTTTGTCCTGTTTTGTTCCATGAGCGAATATGAAAAATATGCGCCTATGTTTTCTTTCAGTCTGGTATTCATAAATTCCAATTCCCAAGTAGTAGGGTCTTGTTTCTTTTTCTCAGACTGATAGTATTGCTGTGTTTTTAATTTATGCTTTAACACAACAGACTCATCAAAAGCCAACAGACAAGAGTTTTTACCCTCCATCATTCCCTCATATGCCTGGTCAACAATGTTCCACATCCAATGTCCATTGTCATACCAGCTAGAAGATATATAAATATCAATAGCTTCTTCCATCAAATCATCAATAGAAGAATAATAAGGGTCTTTTGAGTATGGAGGCTGTCTTGAAAATTGGAATGGTGAAAGAATACTGTCATCAATGAATTTAGCTATCTGCCTAAATTCTTCTCTGACCAGACAAGTAGAACGATATCCACGTCCGTTTTCACTTGCAGGAACAACAGTAATAGTGCTTCCGTTTTTAAAATAAACTACTGTATCATTAGTTCCGACTTTTATATTAGATATTTCTTTGCGCAGTTGCACAGAATCACGCATCAATTCCTTCTCAATCTTTTCAGTAACCAAAAGTTTACTTTGTCCTTTGGTTGCGGAGGCTAAAACCACCATCGAGCCAGGATATAAGATGCATCTGCAACACGCATATAGAGCGATTATATAAGACTTTGCGGCGGCACGACTCGCCACAACGACAATGAAGTTGTTTATACCCATGAGATAGAGCATGATTTTCTGATACGGAAATAGAGTTAAACCAAGATAATCTTTTGCGAATAACTGAAAGTTTCTTCTAAAAAGTGTCATCCACTGCATGAAGTGGTCAACATTTACATCATTGCCGAGGAACGTATCTGCCGGAAAATGCTTATACACATCTACCTGTTTCTCGTCTGCGTTCCTATTCTTATAATGCCCTCTGCGTGAAGTAGTATTGATGATACTATTCTTCTTCCTCGCCATCTATATCATCATCGTCTTTCACACAAAATTCAACATCTCTGTCGTGCGTACCATGTTGAAGATTTCTTAAAGGTCTTAGCACAAATCTTTCAAGATATTCACCAATACCTTCAACATCTTTAAATAATTTCTTGTTTTTATAATATTCTGCCGGAGTGTATTTCTCTATATTCGCAGCGGTTACACCCACGGTAAAGGCTTCATCATTACTCGCATCTCTGACTGTTTTAAGGCCAGCCTGAGTAAAAGTTTTTCTGTAGGAATCGGCAGACTTATTATAATCGTCTACACGCCCATCACGGACAGCCCTTAATTGCTGCATTTTTATATAGCACAAATCCAATATGAAGATTTCCTGATTGCTGTCATAATTCGGATTTGCTTTCTTTAAAAAATCATAATGCTTTTCGAGATTTTCATAATCTACCAAGTCCAGACCACCACCCCATTTTTCAATAAGTTCACCAGGAATTATTTTACCTTCCTCAGTTTCCTCATCCTCATGTGTGGTCATGGTTCCGATAATAGCAGTGTCCTCACCTTCTGAAATGGAATCATCAAAAGTCTTGCCGAGGTACTGTCTGTTATTTAATCTTCTGAAATATTTGCCAATGTTACATTCGCAATCATTAAACAGTTTAGCATTGAAGTATACATCAAAAAGCATACACATTCTTCGCATAGCCAAATGTGGGTTATGCAGTTCTGCGGCATACTCATTATACTTAGCCTCAAAACATTTTTTGCAAATAGGCAAATGTCCGAGACTGCTGTATATTCCATTCTTTGCGATATAAAATCTCGATAGCGGTATGTTCTTATGCTCGTTTGGTTTTAATACACAAGTATAAGTTTCGCCTGTATTATTCGCCATTTGCGCTACCTTCTTTCATTACAACTATTTTTTGAAGTCTCAACTATACAGCGGTAGGGGTAGGATTTGAACCCACGGTGAGCTACCAACCCACACCTGTTTTCAAGACAGGCGCAATAAACCAAACTCTGCCACCCTACCATGATTGCAGGAGTCGGACTCGAACCGACAACTTCCGGCGTATGAGGCCGGATTGCTTCCATTTGCATCATCCTGCGACAGTTCCCCCTCCCACCTGGTCGGGGGCGATTAAATTTATTTGAAAAATTCGGCTAGTATACCGAATATATCAAGCGCAATACCAGTGATTTCGCCATCCTCATCCTGAATAAGTTTGGTGTTATCAAGTAATATTTTCCAATCTTCTTCTGTAAGTCCATCTGGGATTTCCAAATCTTCTAATGGGCTAGACTCTTTAAAAAGAAACTCAATTTCAACACCTTCACCTTCTTCAAGCTTCTTTAAAATCGCTGAGTTGGCTTCACCGTCAATAAAGAACTTATATGCGGCAGTTCCGTAATATCCCTCTGGTGTTACTTTGCCATTATCGAATTTAAATTCCTCATGCCAAGCTGGTTCAATATAAATATTAAATTCATCATCCAGAGTGATATAATATTCATAACCATATCCATCGTATTCGGGTTCGTTAATAACAACACTCTTGGCATTGACATCCTCGAACAATAAAAGTTCTTTTAACATTTCAATAGCATCTTCATAAAACAATACTGCAACTGATGTTTTCCCATGTATGGCTAACTTAACCATATCGTCAGCCAACTCTGCATATGTACTATATACTTTACGTTCTAAACACTCATTCATCTTAATTACTTCTCCCATTTATGATATCTTTAACCTGACGGCTAACTTTACATTTAATTGTTTTGATTTCAGGGATTGTTACAATCTCACCTGAATTTAAATCTCTTGTCAAACGTGCGCTCCTGATAGCTGGTTCCAAATTGACCAAACCTTTAATTCTGACATTCTCGCCTTTACTTAGGCCAGTGATAGCTTCGTCTACCATCGTGTCAATAACTCGCCTACACGTTTCCTTTGGTATTCCAGTATCTCTTGAAACTTTTACTACTAATTCCTGCGTTCCCATTCTCTTTCTCCACTTATCTATTCTAAACTTATCGGATAGCAAGCCTGTATTCCTCTGTCATCTACAACAGTAACCATCTGACTAGCCCCTCCAAGAATCCTTTTTGAAATGCAGTAGTCATCACCTGTGCCAGAGAAACAACCGCTCCGCACAATACTTACTCCTGCTACAACATCATAACTGCATTTATGCAAATGACCATAGAATATGCCTGTTGGTTTCTTGCCAACCATCATAACCAGTTTAGAAACTCCGGCTTCATTGAATGTATCAAAGTCACCATGAACGAGCAGATACTCGTTACCACGAATAACAACTTTGCCGATAGTGGCATCATAGTTATTATCATCTACAAACTGTATTCTATGTTTATCTTTTAACACGGCTTTTAAGTACCATGGAATTAAATTGTCTAATCTTTCGCCACGCAAAACCTGGTCTTTGAATGAAGTCCTGCTATGATTTCCTGCAACGCCGTTCACATAGACAATAGGGAAGTTTTTACCTAATTCATTTAAGAAATCAGCCAACAGTTCAGCAACTATCTGAATCTGTTCGGCAAGATTTTCCCTATTTTCCAACTGAGTAGTAAAATGAATATTGCCGTTAATCATATCACCAAGAAAAAGCACAGTGGCGTTTTCTGAGTTGTGTCTTTTCTGGATAGCAAGTATCTCATCCAGATATTTAGATAACCGTTTTGCTGCAATATCTTTATTGAATTTTCCAAACGTGGTATCTGTAGATAATCCGAGATGGAAGTCAGAAATGCAAATAACTAAATCATTGTCAGAATGAATTACTGGTGCATCATAATTTTGAAGATGGGTAAAACCTCTTTCTTCAATCAACTTGCCAAGATATTTTAAATCATTCTCAGTACGAGCAGCTTCCCTTAGTTTCTTATTATACTCAGTACGCTCATCAAACATTTGTTGCTTTGCTTTGCGTAGTTCCTGTTTGGCTTCTCGCATTTCTGCGATATAAGCATCTTCATTAAACTGACTGAATACGCCAGCTTCATAAAACCTTTTCGCTTGCTGATATGGCTTACGGTATGCCGCTTCACCCATGTAATCACATTCATCAGCAAATAGTTCTTTATTCAATATATTTGAAAGTTCAACCCAATCAACATCAAGAGAACCAGAGTCTTTAGCTTGACATAGCCGCCATATATATGACTCGTTGCTCTCGCCATTTAATTTATGTAAGTCAATCGTAGCTACTTCCTCCTTCCTCTTTTCTTTATATTATCGAATCAAAATCACAATCCGTTCCGACAATATGCGTAACTACTCCGAGCTTTTTACCCTCGTCTGGGTAAAAGTACCACTCGATACGTTTATTTCTTTCATACATCTTATCAGTGATATCAGTCTGTGCTAAAATGTAATCCTTAGTATGTTCTTCCATCTGACCAGCTTCAAATTCTACTCTGTCTTTTAATTTACTCATAGAATCCCAAGCGACAGAACTTCCATCGTGGCATAAGAATGTTGCGTTTGGCATACTGTATCTGTGCTTGCCAGCTATGAAAATAAGAAAACCCATTGAATAAGCACTGCCAATGTTTACAGTGTATACAGGTGTCTTTGACTGTATGATAGCATCTATCAGCGCAAATCCGTCTGTCACTGAACCGCCAGGACTATTGATATATAAAATAATCGGTTTTCTCTCATCAACAGGCAAGTCCTTATCTAATCTGTTAAACCTGAAAATGTGATAGACGAGATTATCCACAACGCTTTCATCCACTTCGCTATTTAAGTACAACCGCCTGTTTTCAACATCCTCTAATTCATATTTATCTTCATAACAATAGTTATAAAC